>JAKART010000337.1 GCA_021819255.1 Acidobacteriota bacterium | reverse complement strand
CATGGCAGAGATCCTCGGTCCATCCCTGGCGCAGCATGATCGCGAGCAGCGCGTGCTGCAACTGCGCGCCGCGGCCGACCGGACGGCGGAGGCTCTCTCTATGGATGACCTGCGCCACTTCCAGGCCTACGCCCGTGGAGTGAACGCCTACATAACCGCCCACAACGGAACTGGAGGCGCCGATACCCTGCCCGTGGAGTTCCACATCCTGCACTACCAGCCAGCCCGATGGGAGCCGCGCGACTCGATTCTGGTGATGCTGGTGATGGCGGAGGAACTCTCGACCGACTTTCCCACCAAACTGAAGCGTGAGGCGCTCTCTGCCAACCTGCCGGCGGACCTGGTAACGGACCTCTACCCGGTAGGAAGCTGGCGCGACAAACCACCCCTGCAGGATCCTCCCGATCTATCCCATCCGACAGCGCCGATCGTGCAGATTCCATTGGACCGAAGCCAGTCTCTGGCGCTGCCGGGTGCGTCCTCCACGCTGCTGAACCGGCTAACCGACGAGCTGCGCGGAACCGACTGTGCAGGATGCCGGGACGGCTCCAATAACTGGGTTGTCGCCGGAACCTATACGGCCAGCGGGGCTCCCTTGCTCTCCAACGACATGCACCTGGGCTTGAACGCCCCCGATATCTGGTATGAGGCAGCCCTGCATCTGAAGCCTGCGGGTGCAAGCCCGGGGTTTGATGTGGAAGGCTTTACCTTGCCCGGGGTTCCATTCGTCATCGCCGGCCGCAACCGCTACGTCGCCTGGGGGTTTACGAACTCCGGCGCGGACGTTCAGGACCTGCTGGTGGAGCATCTGCGCAAAACTGGAAGCAGGATTGAGTACGAGCGCCCCGACCATAGCTGGGCTCCGGTGATTCATCATCCGGAGCTGATCCGCGTCCGCGGAGGGCGCAACCTGCATCTGGACGTCCTCACCACCGAGACAAAGATCGGCGCCAAGACGATCCAGACGCCGATCATCAATCCGATCATCGCGCCGCTGAACTCCGGCGACCGCCGTCCGTTAGCCTTGGCCTGGACCGTCTACGACCCCTCCACGCTGGCCATGACCATGCTGCCGATGGACTCCGCCACCGACGCTGCCTCTCTGGTGGCCGCCTTCGCCCACTTCACCACGGTCAGCCAGAATCTGGTCTATGCCGACGCTCACCACATCGGCTACCATCTGCTGGGCTGCATCCCCATCCGTGGCCCTGCCGTTCAGCATCCCCTGAACCCGGCCGAACCGGCTTCGGCTGAGAACGGCGGCGCATCGGGCGCCGCCACAGCGATTGCTTCTGTTGCGCAACCGGATCTGCTCGGAACGCCGGCCCCCGATCTTCGCATTGGCAGTCCGCTCTCCCCCGGCCCCGTGGATGCGCTGGATGCCTCCCAGGCCTGGTCCGGCTACATTTCCTACGACCAGCTTCCGTCCGTCCTCGATCCGTCCTCCGGCATCATCGCTACCGCCAACGCCCGTATTACGCCGCCCAACTATCCCTACGCCATCACCCTGGAGTGGACCGATCCTTACCGCGTGGAGCGCATCGACCACCTGTTGCAAGCCCGGATCCAGAGCGGCCGGAAGCTGGACGCCGCGGAGATGCTGCGCATCCAGATGGACATTCACTCCGAGTTTGATCTTGTGGTGGCGCAGCGAGTCGCCTACGCTCTGGATCACTCCTCGCTCACCCACCAGGACGCGCGCCTGCTGCAAGCCGCCAACATCCTGCGCGGCTGGAACGGAGACGACAAACGTTCCTCCCAAGCCGCCGTCATCACGGCGGTGATCGAGCAGGCGCTGTGGCCGATGCTTCTGGCTCCGCAGATCAGTGCCTACGACCAGGCGCGTTATCACGTCAAGCTGGACAGTCTGGCGGTAAACCGCACCATAGCCCTTTATGGCTGGGAGGAGAGCCGCACCGCGCTGGAGTTGATCCTGCAGAACACTCCCGCCCGCTGGCTGCCACCCGCCTTCAGCAACTGGAATGACTTCCTCACCGTGGCCACCGAGCGCAGCCTCAACTTTATCCACGCTCCGCAAGACCTTTCCCGGCTCAACTACGGAGCCTCTCATCCGGTGGAAATCGCTCATCCCATCTTCGGCAGCCGCTCCTTCATCAGCCGGTTGCTGGGTGTGGCCACCGGAACCGGTCTGCATCCCAACAGCGGCGACCGCACCACCGTGAAGCAGACCGAAATCCACTTTGGCCCCAGCGAGCGCTTTACTGCCGACCTTTCAAATCCGGACAATACCCATGCCAACATCACCACCGGAGAGTCCGGCAATCCAGCCAGCCCGTGGTTTCTGGATCAGTTCCAGCCCTGGCTGCAGGGTTCGACTTTCACCCTGCCGCTGGACCATCCGACAGTCGCCCACACGCTCACCCTGACGCCCTCGCCATGACAGGTGGCGAAGAGAGCTGACCGGCATCGATACCCTCTCGGATCTTCAGCGCCGCCCTTGGCGAGGCTCCTGCGCCGGTTGGTGGAGGCCCTGAGTCCGAGCGTTTCCAGCCGGACGGCAGAGCCATCCCATCCTCCCTTGGCCAGGTAACGTAGAATCTTCACTGAGAATGAACTCTGACGCTCAATCTCTGCTCAGCTCCGGCGCAGCCCTCACCGACGCCGCCCTGGAGCGACTGCTACCCTCCGTCACGGCGGAGCCGACTTCGATTCATCGCGCCATGCGCCACAGTGTCTTTGCGGGCGGCAAGCGCCTGCGCCCCATCCTCTGCATGGAGGCCGCGCGCATGGTGGCAGGCTCCGGCCAGATTCCAGTGGGCAGCGCCGAGCTCGGCGCGGCCATTGAGATGGCGCACACCTACTCGTTGATTCACGACGATCTGCCGGCCCTGGATAACGATAACCTGCGCCGCGGTAAACCCACCTGCCACGTGGTCTTTGGCGAAGCCATCGCCATCCTGGCCGGGGACGCCCTGCAAAACCTTGCCTTCCAGGTCATCGCCGATCTTCCCGCTCCACCGGCCACGGTAGTCGCCATTCTGCACGACTTTGCGCTGGCTATTGGCACCGGGGTAGGATCCCCGAGCGCGATTCCCCCGGGCATGATCGGCGGCCAGGTGGTCGATATCGAATCCGAGGGCCTGGCCCCGACTGCGGAGCTGGTGGAACGCATCCACCGCGCCAAGACCGGCGCGCTGCTGACCAGCAGCATCGTCTGCGGCGGACTGCTCGGCCTGGCGCATGCACCCGAGGCTCATCGGGAGATGGATACCGTTGATCGCCTGCGCGGCTTTGGCAAGAACTTCGGCCTGGCCTTCCAGATCATCGATGACATTCTGGACATGACCCAGACTTCGACAGAGTTAGGCAAAACCGCCGGCAAGGATCTTACCGCCGTGAAGGCGACATGGCCGGCCGTTTACGGCATTGAGCGCTCCAGAGCCGACGCGGATGCTATGATCGCCGATGCCTTTGCCGCCCTGAAACCCTTCGCAGAGGCCGCGGATCCGCTCAAGGCGCTGGCGCGCTTCTGCGTGGAGCGGAGACACTAGACCATTTTCCCTGATGATGGGTGCACGGAAGCGGGCGTTCAGTGGCGTTTTCATTGAGGAAAACGCCCACAGGAGTCGTTCCCCTTGCTTACACCTTCAGGGAAAATGGTCTAGGTGTGAAGTTTCAACAGGTTGTCCATTCGATCAAGAA
>JAKART010000006.1 GCA_021819255.1 Acidobacteriota bacterium | reverse complement strand
AAGTCTGACAAGCCGACCAATCAGAAGCAGCGCGACTGGCCGGAGCATAAGACGTGCAAGTTCACCACCGAGGCCATTGTCACCGAGGGTAGCGAAACAGGCGAACTGAGGCGCATCTGCGCGAATCCCGATTGCCCGATTCACCACGCCCGCAAGCAACGGCCCGCGAACGATGCGGCATTCAAGGCTGAGCAGGAGAAGCGCCGCCGCGAGGAGGCCATCGCCCAGGCGACCGGCCTTCGCGTACTCAAAGCCATCGGCGATGCGGTTCAGATTCGCCTGATGAAGCGCGACCTGCTCTTTACTGCCGAACGCCTCGCCTCCGCGCTGGACGAGCGCCGCATCGCCATCCTGCTGCGTATTCACAGCGTCGGCAAGGCCAACGGCACCGCCGACGCCCCGGCCAAGCTGTTCGCATCCTTTCTCCGCAGAGCAGATGAGGGAACGCTCGGCCGGGTTTTGGTCGAAGTCGCCGTCCTCCAATCGGCCCACTCGCCGACCGACGCAGCCAAGACCCTCCACGATGCCGCCGAGTTCTACAAGGTGGACGTGGCCGCGATCACGTCGAAGGTCAAGCAGGAGTTCGCGGCGAAAGACAAGGCCAAGGAAACGAAGAAGGTCGCGCCCAAAACGGCACCCAAACGCACCCAAAAGGCCGCAGCCGCGTAACCCTCACCCAACCAAACTGCCTCGCGGAGCCGGCAAACGGCTCCGCATTTTTCTGTCCGGAGCCCGTCTACCCGCCCCATTCGCGCTCCCGCCACAGCGGGAGGCCATTTTCCCCCACCCGACGGGCTAACGCGGCCACTTCGTAGCGTGCTCTCGAATCGTAGTCCGTATGGTTACAAATCGTAAGTATTAGATGCACCGTTGGCCGCTAACCACCTTGATTAGCTCACCTCGCTAAAATCTCGAATTCGTCAGGCGCCACTCCATAGACCTGCTCGAATACGTCATCTGCACGTACTTTAGAGCGAGCTTCATCAGGCTTTTCCGACATCCACTCGAAATCGTAGACGAATGGGCCATCCTTTAACACCCATTGACGAGTGAGGTCGTAAACAGGCAACCACGCGAAAAACTGATTGAACATTGTCATAACCGCATACTCGGAACGACCGGGCTGCTTGCGCGGAAACACCCCATGTTTGTCCCCGCGATCACTGAACAGCGACAGATGGCGTAACCAGAGACCTTGCCAGTTGGATAAGCTCCGTTGACCGGACATGTACGTTCCGGCCCAACAAAAGAACTCAGGGTGCTCTAGCCTGTCTTGGCAGAACGCAACGAAGTGCGAGAGAAACACTCGGTTCGGAAGATTTTCCGAATCGTAGTTGAACGTCTCATATTCCTTCATTAGCTTCGGGAGGTCTGGCGCATGTTCGAGCCATTGACTTATCCTGCTCAAGGCGGTGATTGGATGGTCATACCCAACCAGTGCAGTCAGCTCCTCGGATACCGAAATGTACTCCTCCTTGGAATACTCCGTAATTTTGCTCTTTAAATGCGGCAGTTGCGCTGCGGCCCGGCATAGCAATGTGAACCGAACGCCTACATCAACGTCACGGATGAAGTCTTCAAAAACCTCGATTGCAAGCGGAAACCCTCTCGTTGGGTTTATTGCCAGATCACAAATGAGCAAGAACAATGCGATAAGTGGGTCTTCCAATGTTTCCGGCCATTGCGACTCGGACAATGTTAGGAACGACTCGAACGCTTCTACATATATGCCAGAGAGGTAGCCCGCATCTTTCCATTCGGCACATGACAAATGCTGGTCATGTGCTTCATCGAGAAAGTTGAGTTGGATAAACCTCGCTTGCCCTTCATAGATCGCCCGCAGTCCAACAGCCGGGAGTCGGACCGGCGATCTCCAGTAGTAGCCTTCGATCCGCTCCCTTCTCAATCGAAGCATTTCCATACTCCAGTCGGCATTCGGTACAACCGCATTATTGGGGTCTATGACATCAGAGAGCATCCCTAATAGATGGCTGTATACAATGAAGTATCCGTGGCCGACCGACTCGAAATGCGGCTCTTCGAACATCCAGCCGATGTTCGCGTGAGGAGAATAGGCGTAATACTTGTAATATTCGACATCCAATGCATTATTCACAGCAATGTTCGCGGACGCGAGTTTTTCTTGGGCCGAAGGTCCTTCTCTCCTAAGAACATCATCTGTATAGGTCTTCAGCGACTTCTTTCTGCCGATGGTGGCGAGAATTGCTCGGAGCTCTTCCAAACTGGAATGACACTGTGCCAAGTAGCTTAGGCTGAACACCAAGCCAGAAGTCGAACCGACGTGTTGCCACCAATGCACAGTTTCATGGAGATAGGTAGAAAAGGCCTGTACGGCGTCCGAAGGAAGGTCAGCCAGAACGATTCCGTCAATGGGAACCATTTCCATAAGTTCATGATTGCGTGTACTCAACCGAAGCACAAAGCGCATGGTCTCGTACATGCCATGCACGTTCAGATTGGAATTGAACGTCGGCTCCGTTTCCGGATTCTCATCGATTGAGCCAAGAAGATCGTGACGAAGATCCGAAAAAGGTCTTGACGAGTTTGACATACACAGTGCCCTCGTGACCATTGTTACTCGTTAAACGAAAAACGCAATGGTCAGGAACAACTCAGAGTAAAAATGGTTTATTAGGCGACCATCCGACAGAATTCTACCCACACTGCATCGGTACCGATAAGTCGGCTTTGTTTAGAAATCCGGCTTAAACAACTGGCCTTGGGCGGCTTTACCGGCCGAATCGACTGGATCGAGTAGCGCTTCATCATTATTCCGCGTATTGCCGACACGGTCGCTGACCGGCCAGAGGTCGATGCGAGCTGGTGCGGCAGGGTGGAGCAAATCGGCGGCGGACGCGCTTTCGGTTGAGGCGTTTAGCCAGCGGGCGTAGTCCCCTTGTTCGACGATGACCGGCATTCGGTCGTGGATCGCGGCAAGGCGTTGGTTGGCGACCGCGGTAAGGATCGAGAAGGTTTCGAGCGGCTCACCGTCCGTATCGCGCCGGCTCTCCCATAGACCGGCGAAGGCGATCGGATTGCCGCCGGTGAGCGTGATGGCGTAGGACTGGCGGGTTTTGGGGCCGGTCTTCTGCCATTCGTAGTAGGCGTCGGCGGGAACCAGGCAGCGTCGTTTTTTGAGCGCCTCTCGGAAGGCCGGTTTGGTGGCGGCCTCCTCGGCGCGGGCGTTGATGGTGCCGGGGCCGATGCGCACTCTTTGGCCCAGGATGGGATCAGCCCCCAGCGCATCAACGGCATCTCGCGCAGGCCGGTCTCCGGATTCAGCCGTACCACCGGCTGAAAGCTCTGCCAAGCCCATCAGCAGCTTGGGCGAAAATATTGATCCTCTCCTTCCGGCTGAAGTCCACTTCGATGAACAGGAAGCCTTGAGAGCATTTGCAATGGTGTGGGATAAACTGATTGTCCGCATCCGGGGCGAAGCATGGAAGCTTTCAGCGAAGGTTATTGGTGGCCTTCGGAAGAAACGCTTTCCTAGACTTCTTGCGATGAGGGCCAACCAGGTGGGGAACGAAGCAGAGGTCTTATTGAACCCACGGCCTCTGCCGATCTACTGCAGAGGTTTGGAGTGGAATCTACATAATTTGGAAGATCTTGGGCAGAGGTTTCGCGTGAAATCGCCAGCATTCATGCGGCGTGGGCAGAGGTCTCAAGGGCAGAGGACGCGGGTTCGATAAGGGGCCAATAAGCGTTGCCAAGGGTGTCTCAGGGAGCTAAAACGGGCCATCCGTGCCTCCTGATTTCTATAAGTTACGCGTCTCCGGTTCACCGTCACGGCAGAGGTCGCGGGTTCGAGCCCCGTCGTCCCCGCCATACAAAGCAAAAGACTTAGCTTCGTATGGGACCGATAGTGACAATCCACAATCCATTCCACAATTCCTACTGAACCATTGAACTTGCAAGCCCCATCGCATCCAAGAATGCGCCTTGTGCGGCCTGCTTTTCATCGCTGTTGTCCTGCGTGTAGAGGCCGAGCGTCGTTTTGATGTCGGCGTGCCGCAAGATTCCCTGTACAGTCTTCGGTTGGATCTTGGCTCCATTTGAAAGAAATGTTGCCAGGCTGTGCCGGAAATTGTGCAGTCCCAAACGCTGTCCGTCCGCCACCTGGACCCCTGCCGCTTTCGCCGCTGGTCGCAAATGGTCGGCAATGAAGTTGAAGGCCAAATGGGAACCTTGCCGAAACGCTTGAGGGATGGAAACACGAAGTCGTTCGGCTTCGAGTAGGGTGTGTTGATGTGCCACTGCTTCAGGTATTCAGCAAGTATCGGATGCAATGGAACAGTGCTGTTGGAGGCGGCTGTCTTCGTTTCGCCGTCCTTTCCCTTCGCCCATCTCTTGGACACGCCGATCTTACCTTCTGCACCTGCTCGGCCAGGGGCGCGACCTGGTCGCGGTCGCCCTGATCGGCTGGCGTGACGGTCAGGGCAAGCAGGTGGCCGAGCGTGTCGACGGCGATGTGAACCTTCGATCCCTTACGCCGCTTGGCGCCATCGTACCCGGCCCGGCCGCCCGACTCGGGCGTGGACTGCAACGTGCGGCTGTCGATGCAGATCGCCGTCGGCTGCCCCTTGCGCCCGGCCCACACGCGCACGGTCGACTGCACATCGGCTACCAGCGTCTCGAACACCCCTGCATCCAACCAGCGCCGGAACGGCTGGTACACCGCGGCCCACGGCGGCAGATCGCCCGGAATCATGCGCCCCGCACAGCCGCTGCGGGCCACATACCGCACCGCGTCAAACAGGTCCCGCAACTCATGCTCGCGCTGACCCGCATCCGCCCGGCACAGCAGCAAATACGGCAACACAAACCACCACTCCTCGTCCGTCACATCAGACGGGTACACCTTGCGTATCTTGCCCGTCTTTCCATGCTGACGACAAGGCAAACACCAGCAAAGACTCCAAGCTGGTGCCAAGTCCATAACACCCTCTAGTTGAGAAGAGCGTCGACGAAGGCTTCAGCGTCGAACGGGATGATGTCTTCGAGTTTTTCGCCGATGCCGGCGTAACGGACGGGCAGGCCCAACTCCTGTGCAATGGCGACGACGATTCCGCCCTTGGCGCTGCCATCCAGCTTGGTAAGGACGATGCCGGTGACGTGCGCGGCCTCGGTGAAGAGGCGAGCCTGCTGGAGGCCGTTCTGGCCCGTGGTGGCGTCAATCACCAGCAGCGTCTGATGAGGTGCTCCGGGCAGCAGGCGTTCGGCGGTGCGGCGCATCTTGTCCAACTCCTTCATGAGGTCGGACTTGGTGTGCAGGCGACCGGCGGTGTCCACGATCAGCATTCCGGTGGAGCGTGCCTTGGCCGCGGCGAGCGCGTCAAACAGGGCGGCGGAGGGATCGCCGCCCTGGCGGGTGCGAATCAGATCGACAGAGGAGCGTTGCGCCCAGACCTCGAGTTGCTCGATGGCGGCCGCGCGAAAGGTGTCGGCAGCGCAGAGGAGCACGGTGTGGCCTTCCCGGCGGAAGAGCGCGGCCAGCTTGCCGCTGGTCGTGGTCTTTCCTGTGCCGTTGACGCCTACCATCATGATCACCTCGGGCGAAGCTGCGGGGTGCGCCACAGGCGTCTCCACGGAGCGGAGGATGCGGAGGATCTCCTGTTTCAGGAGAAGCTTGAGCGAGGCTCCGTCCGCGATGCCGTGTTGGAGAGCCCGCTCACGCAATACCTGGAGAATCTGGTTGGTAGTAGTGGACCCGATATCGCAGGATAAAAGGGCCAGTTCCAGGTCGTCGAGCGAGGCTTCGTCCACCTCGCGCGTCAGGGCGATGACCGAGGCCAGGGAACTGGACAGCGACTCGCGGGTGCGGGCGACGGCCTTCTTCATGCGGGCCAGCAAACCACCCGTCACGGCGGCTTCGCCTGCGGGCGAGGGCGGTGTTGCTTGCACCTGGGTTGGAGTGCCCGAGGACGGGTTATCGCGCTTGCCGAAGATTGAAAAGGCCATCCGTTTTAGTTTAGCGGAGCAAGTGGTTACTCGATGCGACCCGGCCGAGCCATGAGCTCGCCTATGGCATCCAGGGGGGATTTGCCGTGGTGAAGGATGGCCTCCACTTGTTCGGTGATCGGCATCTCCACGCCGTGGCGGCGAGCCAGACCAAGCGCCGCAGCCGTGGTCAGGATGCCTTCAGCCACCTTGCCATTGAGCTCTGCGATCACTTCATGAAGTTTCTTCCCTCTGCCGAGTTCCACGCCCACTGCCCGGTTGCGCGAAAGGCCTGCGGTGCAGGTAAGCACCAGGTCACCGATGCCGGAGAGGCCGGACATGGTCTCCCGGCGGCCACCGCAAGCCATCGTAAGACGTGCGATCTCCGCATTGCCGCGGGTGATCAGCGCGGCGGTGGCGTTATGCCCCAGTTCCAGCCCCGTCACCACGCCGGCAGCTACGGCGATGACGTTCTTGAGCGCCCCTCCTAGTTCGGTGCCAATGACATCCTGGTTGCGGTAGGCGCGCAAGGAAGCCGAGCTGAAGTCGTCCTGCAGACGCTTGCCCAAAGCTGGATCCTCTATGGCCACGGCAATGGCGGTGGGCATGCCCGCGGCGACTTCATAGGCGAAGGAGGGTCCCCCCAGGGCGCCGACGGGGTTGGCGGGGGCGTACTCGGAGATGATCTGCGACGTGCGCAGGAAGGTTCGCTCTTCAATCCCCTTGCTGGCGGAGAGCAGCACCTGCCGGGGGCCGAGCAGCGGAGCCAATTGCAGCATGATGGAGCGCAGCGCCTGCGAGGGCGTTACGCACAGCACCAGATCCGCGCCGGCCACGGCGTGCTCCAGGTCGTGGGTAATGCGCAGGCTGGGAGGAAGTTTGAAACCGGGCAGATAGCGATCATTGACGAAGCTCTCTGTCAGTTGCAGGGCGTGGCCGGGAGAGTGGGCCCAAAGGGAGAGTTGGTGACCGCCGCGTCGAGCCAGAGAGATGGTAAGCGCAGTTCCCCAGGCGCCTGCCCCGATGACAGCGATGCGGCTCATGGTTCGGCCCTTTTGGGTGCGGTGGGGGCCTTGCCGTCATCCGTCGCGGCGGCGCTCTTTTTACTGCCGAGGCGGTTTTCCGCGCCCCGCAGCAAGCGCCGAATGTTGGCCTGATGCTTGGCAACGGTGAACATCGCAATGGCGCTGAGCCCGGCGAGAAGGGCGTTAGAGCGCTGCTGCTGGAGCAGGAGCGCAAACAGAGGAATGGAGAAAGCTGCCAGAACGGAACCGAGCGAGACGTAGCGGGTGATGGCGACGACGACAGCAAAGACCCCGGTGGCGGCCAAGGCCACCATCGGCGTGAGCGCCAGGAAGACGCCCAGCGCGGTGGCGACTCCCTTGCCGCCGCGGAAGCGCAGCCATACGGGGAAGATATGGCCGGTTACAGCAGCTACTGCAGCGCATACGGCCAGCGTGGAAGGACCGTGAGCGGTCGGCGGGGCGAGGTGCGTGGCGAGAAAGACGCTGAGATAGCCCTTGAGAGCGTCACACAGGAGGGTCAGCAGGCCGAGGGAAGTTCCCCCGGCGCGGGCCACGTTGGTGGCGCCGATGTTGCCGCTGCCAACGGCGCGAACATCCTCTTTCCGCAGGAGCCGGACCAGCAGATAGCCAAAGGGGATGGAGCCGAGCAGATAGGCCGTTGTGAGCGTCAGGAGCCAGAGGATCATGGTCTTCGAAGATGAGTGTAGCAGCCTGGAATTTCAGATGGATGGGCTGTTGCCGCGGCAACTTGAAGCGAAGCCCTGGTGCTGCCCCGGGGACCTAGAGCAGGCGCCGGCGGAGCGTCTCCAGGGCGTGCTGGGCGGCCCAGAGGCGGATCCGGTCGCGACTCCCTCGGAGGGTGATCTCTTGAACCTGAGTCTCCTTGCCGTCGGTAAGGGCAAGGTAGACCAGCCCGATGGGCTTTTGAGCGTCTCGACCGCGCGGAGCACCCGGGCCGGCGATGCCGGTGATACTCAAGGCCAGGGAGCTTCCGACGCGGCGGCGGATTCCTTCCGCCAGGGCGCGCGCCACGGCCTCGGAGACCGCGCCGTGCTCGTCGATCAGATAGGAAGGAACGTCGGCCAGCGCCGTCTTGCTACGGTTGGAGTAAGCAATGGCGCCGCCCAGAAATACCCGCGAGCTGTTGGGAATGGAGGTCAGTCGCTGACCAATGAGTCCACCCGTACAGCTCTCAGCGACGGCCAGGGTGTGGTGGCGGACGCCAAGCATCAGCAGAACCACCTCCTCCAGCGGCTCACCGTTGCTGGAGAAGACATCGTCGCCCATCTCCCTGGAGACCGCGTCGGCGACGGCCTCCACGCGCGCTTCGGCTTCCGCCAGAGTGGGCTTGACGCAGGAGAAGTGGAGCTGGATTTCGGCGTTGCCTGCGAGGATGGTGGTCTGGACGTCAGGGAACGTCTTGTAGATGGGCGCGCAGCGGGCGTCCACCTGGCTCTCCGCAAGCAGCGTCATGCGCAGTTGACGGCGGGCAAGGTGGTTGGGGGAGAGGGCGGCGGCCAGACGCGGCTTGCACTCGGAGTCGAAGATCGGCTGAAGTTCACCCGGAGGGCCGGGAAGAAGAGCGACCAGCTTGCGACTGCCGTTGAAGGTGATCTCGATCCACTGCCCAGGAGCGCTGCCGTTGCGGTTGGGCAGAATGGTAGAGCCATGGATATGGTCTGCCTGGCGGCAGTTGTTCTCCGTCATCTGCAGGTTGCGGGAGGCAAAACGCTGCTGCAGCTCGTCCAGAAGAAGCTGGTCAGGCTCCAGCGGAAGCTGCAGGGCTTGCGCCACGCACTCCCGGGTCAGGTCGTCTTCTGTCGGTCCAAGGCCGCCGGAGAGAATCACGATATCAGCGCGGTTGAGGGCGGCCTCGACGCTGGAGGTGAGGTTTTCGCGCTGATCTCCAACGATGGTTTTGAAGGCTACCGTCACGCCCAGCTCATTCAGGCCGGCTGTGAGATAGAGGGAGTTGGTATCTTGCCGGTACGGCGTAAGCAACTCAGAGCCAACGGCGATGATCTCGGCGAGCATTTGTCTTCATGGTACCCTGCCCGGCGCCGCCTCAGAAGACCAACGGGATGGATGGAGCTATGGAGGGAGGCTCAACAGAGGCTGATGTTGTTCGACGCCGGCCGGGGGGCTCGTGAGGCGCGAGATTCGCCGCAATTCGCGGAGATCTCAGAAGAGCCGTCGCAGCCGCAGATGGCTTGCCGGGTGTGCCCGATGTTTCAGCCGAAGTTAAGCACAAAAAAGAGGAGATTTGCACAGATTTTTTGGTGTTGCAAAGCTCTATTTTTGTGCGAGGATTCTTTGCAACGGAAGAGAGATCTTCCAGAGAAGAGAGAAGAGTCGGAGGCAGCGAGGCTCGGACGCGAGACTCACTTTGGGCAACCAGAGGCAAGCTGGCAAAGACAAGGCTCGCAGTCTTGGACGCCACGAAGGAACGAGGGACCGTCGGGCTAGCCCGGAGGTTCTGAGGGACGACGAGGCCGTCAGGGAATGACTTGGGACCGAAGCCAGGTCTTCGAGAGATTCGGACAGCAGAGGGGCTGGTTCTCGAAAGGGGACTGGCCCTTTTGCATTTGGTTGCAGCCGGGGCCGGGTCTCGGGGTGGGAGAGCGCCGCGGGATGTTCCGGCTGCGGGCGGCGCGCCGGTTTCAAAGATGACGCCTCCCAGGCTATGGGTCTTGAGGTCGCGGTGGTTTTGCGATCGCGGTGGTCTTGAGGTCACGGTAGTCTTGGGGCGCCAAGGGCCTCCGCAGCCGGGTCAGATCAGTGGCAGGCCCTGGATGCCCAGGTCGGCGTGATAGAGGGTGGAGTTGGTGGCCAGCGCCGCGCAGCCGTCATCCAGGAAGCAAAGGCCGATCAGGTCATTGCCGGCCACAATCAGTTCAGACTCGAGACCGCCGGTCTCGCGGGAGCGCCACAGGCGGACGAGTCCGCGATGGCCGCGCAGAGAGGCTGCCACGTAGAGACTGCCCTCGACGTCAAACGCCATGCCCTGGGGGCGGCCGAGGCCGCGGTAGAAGATGCTGGTTTCGCCGTGAGGATTGATAGCGTAGATGGGCTGGTGAGAGCTGTAGGTCGGGGTGGTGACCATCAGGGTTCCATCGGGGTGGAAACAGAGGTGATAGAAGGCGGTCGAGGGCTCGAGCGTCGCGAAGACGAAGATCTCTCCGGCAGCGCCTGGTTGCTGCGGGCTGAGAACGAGAGGATCTTCGCGATCCGGATCCAGGGCTGCAGGAACGATTTTGAAGATGGTTCCGGAGCGGTCGCCGACAAACAGATTCCCGTCGCGATCGAAGGCGATGCCGGTGGCGATGCCCATGCCTTCGGCAAAGGTGGAGACGACTCCCGTTGGGGTGATGCGGTAGATCGTCCCCTCCGAGCGGGAGCTGGCATAGAGGTTGGCATCGCGGCCGAAGGCCAGAGCCGAGACATTGAGCAGGCCACGGGTAAAGGCTGTCACCTGCAGATCGCGAGCGACGCGATAGATGGAGACGGGAACCTGTTCTCCACGCGGACCGGAGACCATGGCGAAGATGTTGCCATCGGCGTCCACGGCCGGGTTGGAGATGACGTGCAGGTCTTCCACCATGGGAACGCCGATATTGGCGTGGAGGTGGTTGCTGATCAAACCGTGGTTCCGCAGTGAGAGTCCGGAGGAGATGGCGCCGGATGGTACGCGAATCACGGCGCGCGTTGAACGAGCCATATCAAAGGTGGCCGGAATCTCTCCGAAGAAGGCTGACGGCAATTGCGGTGGGTCAGAAGGGTGGGCCGGGTCAGCGCCCAGCAGATGGGAGCCTAAGACCTCAAAGCTGCCCCCCGGGATGGCCGAGCGGGGGTAGAGGCTGTCCAGACGTGGCGCGGCGGGAACGGACGAAGAGCGGGATGGGTGGAGCAGAGGCATTTGATGGTTAGGGTATGCGTGGTGGAGCGGGGATGCAAATGGACGGCGGCAGGGTTCAGTGGATATGTGGCCCGAGGTGCTGAATGCCTGCTCCACAGACGAAAGCAAGCAGGCCGGCTGCGACGTCGTCCAGCATGATGCCCATGCCTTCAGGGAGAGCCTCCAGGCGGTGGATGGGCCACGGCTTGGTGATATCGAAGAGTCGAAAGAGAACCAGCGCCAGCAGGGCATGCTTCCAGTCGGGCGGCAGAAGGATGAGAGCGAAGAGTTGACCAGCCACTTCATCGATCACGACAAAGCCGGGGTCTTTGCGTCCAGCCTCGCGCGCGGTGCGAGTGGAGGCGGGAACGCCGATCGCGGTGACCATGATCGCCGCCGCCAAAGTCGCCACGGCCAGGCTGGCCGGGGTTGCAGCAAGAATGTGGGCAGCGGCGTACCAGAGCAGGACCGCCGCAACCGAGCCGTAGGTGCCGGGTCCCGGCGCAAGATAGCCTGTTCCGAAAAAGGTGGCGAGGGTCCAGGCCCAGCGAGTCTTTGATGTGGCCATTTGGAGATTGTACGAGCTTCGATCGAGAGAGCCTTTGCGCAGCGATCCGCATCGGCCTCGCAGTCAAGGCTGAACAGGGTACTGCGTGCTCGAAGCAAGGACGAGGGAGCCTCTGTCTCAGGCCAGGTTCCAGCCCAGACCAGGTTCCAGTCCAGACCAGGTTCCAGCCCAGGCCAGGTTCAAGTTCGCATCCGTGGAACTGACGGAGGCTACTGCGGAGAGTCCTCGATGTCTTCCGCTCGATCGGGGTCGAGAATGGGCGAGGAGATTCGATAGTCTCCCGAGGCCCATTTTCCCAGATCGATGGTGCGGCAGCGGTCGGAGCAGAACGGCGCATCCGGGCTATCCAGGGCGACCTCTTTGCGGCAGATCGGGCAACGGAGGATTTTGGCGATGGTCATGGGCTTGGCGGCTGTTGATTCAAGAGTGAGGTGAGAGCTGGCTCTGCGCAAGGTTCTCAAAGCCAAGGGGTCGCAGGAGTAGACAGGCTTGGCTGCTGCGAGTCCGGTCAGGGAAGCACCGGATCTAGACCATTTTCCCTGATGATGGGTGTACGGAAGCGGGCGTTCCGTGGCGTTTTCATTGAGGAAAACGCCCACAGGAGTCGTTCCCCTTGCTTACACCTTCAGGGAAAATGGTCTAGTCGAGGATCGTTGCGACCAGGTCGAAGTCGTGCGAGGCGGTAATTTGGGCGCGGTGAAAGCTTCCAGGGGTGAGGCTCTCATGAGGGCCAAAGTCATTGATAAGGATCTTGCCGTCGATCTCGGGGGCCTGTTCGAGCGAGCGTGCCTGCCAAAGCAGTTCGGTCTCATCGCTTTCCCCCTCCACCAGGATCTCGAGTTCGCGGCCAATCCAACGTTTGCGGGCACGCTTGCTGATGCTTTGTTGCAGCTTCATGAGCTTGCGGCGGCGGGATTCCATGGTGCGCTTCGGCACTTTGTCTTCGAGGGCGAAGGCGCCGGCGCCCTCCTCGTCCGAATAGCTGAAGACTCCCAGCCAATCGATCTGAGCGGCTTCCACAAAAGAACAGAGTTCCCGGAACTCGGCTTCGGTTTCGCCGGGGAAGCCGACGATAAAGCTGGTGCGCAGAACCAGATTCGGGACGATGGCTCTGGCTTGAGAGATCATCTGGAGAAATCTCTCCGCGCTGCCGCCGCGCTTCATGCGCTTCAAAACCGCAGAGGAAGCGTGCTGCAGAGGCACGTCCAAGTACTTCGCGATGTTGTCATGACGAGCGATGGCCTTGAGCAGGCGCGGGGTGATTTTGTTGGGGTAGGCGTAGAGGAAGCGCAGCCACTTGAGGCCGGGCAAAGAAGCCAGGGCCTCCAGAAGATCGGCCAGATCCGGGCGTCTCAAGCTGGCCGCAGCGGGATCCCCGGGCGCCAGGGACGCGGCGGAAGATCCATCGGCAGTGGCGCCAGAGCCGTCGTCTGCGCCTGGATGCAGCGGAAGGCTGGGCGGCAGATCTTCTCCGTAACAGGTAGTGTCCTGGCCGATCAGGGTGATCTCTCGGACGCCCTGAGCGATCAAAGACTGAGCCTCTGCGATGATGCTGGCCAGGGGACGAGAGCGGAACTTGCCGCGCAACTGCGGAATGATGCAGAAGCTGCACGGGTGATCACAGCCCTCGGCAATCTTGATGTAGGCTGAGGCGCGCGGCGTGGAGAGGATGCGGGGCGTCTGCTCTGAGTAGAGATAAGTGGGCAGCGCGGAGGCTGCGCCGTCCCACGCCTGGCGCGAGAAGCGCCCTTGCTGCTCGCGCAGCTCCCCCTCAGGGCGGGATCGGGCCGAGCGACGGGTCCCGGAGGTGGGTTTCGTTTTGGGAGCAGCCGCTTCGTACAGGAGTTGCGGACTAGACGCGCGGGGATGGGAGTGCTGCAACACGGAACTGGCGTGGCGCTCGATCCGAACCGGCTCAGAGGAGCCGTTGGCAAGGATGGGGAAGAGGGGATTGGCTGTCGGGCGAGCGAGTCCGGCGGCTTGAAGGATGGACTCCAACTCATCGGTGCCCACGACAGCGTCCACTTCCGGGATGTTGGCTTGGATCTCATCGCGATACCGCTCCACAAGGCAGCCGGCTACGATGAGCCGCTGGGCACGGCCTCCCCGGGAGACTTTGTGCTGCGCCATCTCGAGGATGGCGTCCACAGACTCCTGCTTGGCGGAATCAATGAAGGAGCAGGTGTTGACCACCAGAATGTCGGCGTCTTCCGCGTGGGGGGTGATGCGGGCTCCGCCGCGATCCAACAGCCCCATCATCACCTCGGAGTCCACCAGGTTCTTGGGGCAACCAAGAGAGACGACGCCGACCTTTGGGCTTCTCGGCTCCGCTTCGGTCCAGGCCTCCGAGGGAGCCAGGGAGAGTGTGGTGGAGATGGTCACAACACCTTATTTTATCATGTTTTACGCTGGTTTTAGAGGTGCGGCCGGATGGGTCGCATTGGAAACCGGGCCAGGTGGCGCGGAGGCCTACTGGATGCGCCGGGTGAGCGGCTGCATCGACCAGCCGGGTTCGGGTCTGGGCGTGGCGAACGCAGTGACGGCGACGCCATTGGTTTCAAAGTGAGAGATGGCATGACTACCCGCGTGGCCGAGCATGATCGCCTTCCGCAGCATCTGGAGATGGCGGCGAGAGTCGTTGAGAAAATGACGGCTGATGGCGTGGTCATAATCCAGGACGAGGTTGTAGGCGGCCTCGCACTTCGGGCAGCAGAGGGGCTCTTCCAGCCAGCGATGAAAGGTCGCCGGCGGAAGCGGCGCGGCTGGGTCCGTCCCGGAACGAATGGCGGCGATGATCATCAACGATATCGAGTCGAAGCGCAGAGAAAGCAAACCCGGATCCCCGAATCCTCAAGCGTCGCCAGCGCGGCTTGGATCGTCGAAAAAAGGTTTGCTCCAAGGCTCCGTTCCCTGCTCCGTTCCCTGATGATACAGCCCAGCTCGCCATCCGGCGCTGACCGTCATTGAATCAAAACCAGACTCTTCCCGGTGGAGATCGGTGAGCGGCGAATGGCTCCGCCGGAAGCTGTCCAGGCGGGGAGCGTGGCAGAGGATCGGGGCCGGCGGCTTGATCGCCCTTTGGGCAAGGTCAAGTGATCGGCGGAGATATTCTTCTCCGGCCGTATTTGTACTTGCGGTCGGCGCGCTGTTCAGCGATCGGCACGCGCGGCCGGCCATACGAATGATGACATGGATGGTTGGACTTTTCGCAGGGCGGGTGTGGGCGCCGCTTCTCATCCCTCACCCCACAGAGCGTTTTCTTTGGTCCGAGTTCGCTGCGACCCTTCCGGCCTCCGGCGCCGCCTGGAGCATAGGAGACGGGATGCATCTCTAAGGACGGAGGTGAGCCGAGAGGAAGCCGGCAAGATCTGCCGGGCCGGGTGGGTGGTTGAGAATCAAGCTGGGAGTGGAGAGGTGATGCAGCGGGCCGGAAAGAGGAAACGGTTCATTGAAGATCTGCCGGAAGGGAACGAGTCTGGAGCGAGGATCCCGGCGAACCCGTTCCGCCGTGTCCCCGTCAGGCGATTGAAGGATGAGCGCCGGCAAGGCGGGGTTTTCCGCGCAGAGATGAACCGCCAGGGATGCCCCCAGCCCAAGGCCATAGACAACGATGGAGGATGGCGGGATGGAGCGCGTGGAGATGAGATAGGCGAGCGCGGTCTCCGCGTCGGCTTCCATGGTGGTCTCCGTGGGGTGAACTCCGCCGGAGCGGCCATATCCGCGATAGTCGAAGAGCAGAACATTGAGGTTCTCCTGATGCAGCAGCCGCGCGGCTGGAAGAGCGTCAGCGCTGGAGCCGTCGCCGGAGTGCAGGATCAAAGCGCTGCGCAGCGTTCCGGATTGGGCCGGAATCCACCAGCCGGCAAGCTGGGGAAGGCCGGAGCGATCCACGCCGAACTGAACTGGAGTGAACGGCAGATGGAAGGATGCCGGGGTGCCGGCAATGCTGCGGGATGGGTGCAGAACAAGCTGCCACTGGGTACGCGAAAAGATGATGCAGATGGTAGCGTAGGCACAGAGGAAGGCGGCGAGGAAGACAGCGGCGAGCGCCTTCAGAATCCAACCAAGTTCGACGAGGGGAATCATCTCTGTGGGCCCGCTGCCGGGCGGGGCGCCGGGGTGATAGCGTGGTTGCATCCGCGGAGCCTTGGCCGGCGTGGTCGCCGAGGATCTGCTGCGGGCCGGCTTGGAGTGGGCAGGCATGGTTCTTCGAGTTCACCTCCAGCATCTCACGGCGAGCGGCCGCGGATGCAGAGAGTCAACAGGATCTGCCATCGGAGTCGCTGCCGGAAGGGTTCAAGCCGAACCGAAGGCTGAGAAGATGGAAGCTGAACAACGAAGAGAAACATCGGGAGAGGGACGTGGGTGAATGGGTTCGGCTGTGTAGCCTGGCAGAGGCTCCGGAACAGGATCAAGTGACGGAGGCGGACGCAAAGGGAGTGCCCATCTGCCTGGCGCATGTCGAGGGAAGATATGCTGCGCTGGGCAACGTCTGCCCTCACCGGCAAGGGCCGCTGGGCGGAGGCTGGATTGAGGGAGGCGCGGTGGTTTGCCCATGGCACGCCTGGGCGTTCGATCTGAACTCCGGGGAGGCGGTTGCGCCGGCCAAGGGGCGTGTCGCGGTCTATCCGGTGAAGCGGGTGGAAGAAGATCTATGGGTGGAGATACCGCAGGAGTCGGCCGAATGATGGGAACACATCGCTCGGCGGTGACCTGCGCTCCTGTTTGCCCTGGTGGCGAGGAAACGAGGGAGTTCGCAGGCGTATCCGGCCGCTTGGCTCGCAGGCGTATCCGGCTGCTTGGCTTGATGGCGTGAAGGAATCGGAACTCTCGCTCCGGGTGACTTTGAAAGCGAGTGCTGATAGAATCAAGTGATCCTCTCGCTAACTTGCCGTACACGGGGCGAACGATCAATCTCAGCATAAGGGAGAGGGTATGCAAGCGGTTCTCGCCCTCGAAGACGGGCGCCTGTTCAGGGGTAAGGCACACGGATCGTTCTGCGAGCGTGTCGGTGAGGTGGTTTTCAACACCTCCATGACCGGCTATCAGGAGATCTTCACCGACCCTTCCTATTCTGGTCAGATTGTGGTTCTGACCGCACCTCATGTGGGAAATTACGGAACTTCGCCAAGCGATGCGGAGTCCGTGCGGCCCTACATTGAAGGGTTGGTGGTTCGGGAGTTCTCCCTGGTGAGCTCGAACTGGCGAGCGACCGAGGTAGCCGACGAATATCTGGAACGAAACGGCGTGCCGGTGATCTCCGAAATTGATACCCGGGCAGTGGTTCGGCATCTGCGTGAGAAAGGGTGCCTGCGCGGGGTGATTTCAACCGCCGTGGAGGACGCCGATGCTCTGGTGGCCAAGGCGAGGGCGCACAAGAAGATGGAAGGTACAGACCTGGCCAGTGTGGTGACCACGGCAAAGCCCTATGTGTGGGATCAGAGTGAGCCGAAGAATGAGACCGGCGACAAGCTGCTGCCGGAAGCAGATGAAGAAGCCGGTTTGAAGGCCGTCTTGCATGTGGTGGCTTATGACTTTGGCATCAAGCAGAATATCCTGCGCATGCTGGCCCGGGAGAACTGCCGGGTGACGGTGGTTCCGGCAACGACCGGCGCCAGGGATGTGATGGCCATGGCTCCCGATGGAGTTTTCTTCTCCAATGGTCCCGGAGATCCGGAGCCGCTACAGTATGCGGTGCAGAACGTACGGGAGCTGAAGGGCAAGGTGCCGATGTTCGGAATCTGCCTGGGGCACCAGGTCTTTGGCATCGCGCTGGGAGGAAAGACCTACAAGTTGAAGTTCGGGCACCACGGCGGCAACCACCCCATCAAGAACCTGGAGACCGGCAAGGTGGAGATCACGGCGCAGAATCACAACTTCAATGTGGATCCCGAGAGTCTGCCCGCTGATGTGGTCCAGACCCACATCAACCTGAATGACAATACGCTGGCCGGGCTGCGGCATAAGACGGATCCGATGTTCAGCGTGCAGTATCACCCGGAGGCCAGCCCCGGCCCACACGACTCGCATTATCTGTTTCGGGATTTCCGGAAGATGATGGAGCAATGGAAAAAGTGAAGCCGGCAGGTGAAGAAAGCGTGCCGTCGGTTCCGTATCCCAAGATGACGACGGAGAACATCGATCCGTGCGAGGGCGTCTGACAGTGCGCTCCTGGATTTACCGCGCGGATACGGCCACCGAAGGGAAGCAAAGGATAGAAGCACGCCTCTCACCGGTGTTGTGAAGATCGGAATGCGGAGTGAGCCAATGCAGTCGGGTCGATGCGATTTTTTTGTCGCGGGCTGGGGTTGATCTCGATATGAATTGAGAACGGTGAAACAGCAAGCTTCGCTCAGGCAAGGTGAGCAG
>JAKART010000336.1 GCA_021819255.1 Acidobacteriota bacterium | reverse complement strand
GCGGCGGTGAGGCCGAGGGTGTTGAGCAGCTCGGTGGAGCGGAAGTGGCCGACGCCGGGAAGAAGGATCTTTCTGGCTTGCAGCAGATCCTGCGGCGATTGGGTGACAACCACGCTCTGCGCGCCGAGAAAATGCACCGCTTTGACCACGCTGGCGAGGTTGCCGGCCTGGTAGTCGATGATGGCGATCATAGCAGGCCCTTGGTGCTGGGCAGCAGCTCCCGCATGCGCTCATCGCGCGAGCAGGCTCCGCGCAGGGCTCGGGCAAAGGCTTTAAAGATGGCCTCGATCTTGTGATGGTTGGAGCGGCCATACATCGTCTTGACGTGGACATTGGCCTTGGCTCCGCGGGCGAAGCCGTCAAAGAAGTCGGTGACCAGCTCGGTCTGCAGGTCGCCCACGATGGGGACGTTCACCTGGTCATCCACCACATAGGCGACCCGGCCGGAGAGATCGACGGCGGCCACAGCCAGGGTCTCATCCATGGCCATCACAAAGTAGCCGGCGCGCAGAATCCCCTTTTTGTCCCCCAGCGCCTGAGCGAAGGCCTCCCCCAGAGCAATGCCGACGTCTTCCACGCTGTGGTGCTGATCGACATCGAGGTCGCCTACGCACTTCAGTTGCAGGTCAAAGCCGCCGTGGCGGGTGAAGAGCTCCAGCATATGGTCAAAGAAGCGGATGCCGGTGGAGACCCGATAGATTCCCTGGCCGTCGATGTTCAAGTGGAGGGAGATTTTGGTCTCGGTGGTGTTGCGCTCGAGGGTTGCCGTGCGCTGGGGTGCGGCGGGCAGGGGAGATGCGCTGGTTTCTTGCCGTGGATCGCTCATGCTCTTCCTTTACCTTCCTCTGGAGTCCAATTCATCTCGGCGAGCGACTCGCGCAGAGCCGCGATGCCGCGGGTGACATGCTCTTCCACGCCGATGGTGATGCGGACATAGCCCTGGCAGCCCGGGTCGGAAGAGCGGTCGCGGAGCAGGACGCCGCGCCGGCGCATCAGGTGGCAGAGCTGCTGGTGACGGGGGCCGATGTCCATCAGGACAAAGTTGGCCGCGCTGGGCCAGGTTCTTACCCGCAGCTCCCGCAGGGCGGCAAAGGTGCGTTCCCGCCCCACGCGGATCTGTTCGGCGTACCAGGCGGTATAGGCATCATCGGCGACGGCCTCGGGAAGAACGGCCAGCGCGACGCCATTCACGTTGTAGGGCGAGCTCACCTTGCGCAGGTAGCGGATCAGCGCCTGGTTGCCGGCCAGCATGCCGATGCGCAGGTTGGCCAGCCCGTAGGCCTTGGAGAAGGTGCGTGCGACCAGCAAATTGGGTGTGGTGGCGATGTCGCCGAGGGTCGTCTCGCCGTGGAAGTGGAAGTAGGCTTCATCCACCAGGAGCAAGGCCTGCGGAGCGGCAGACGCGATGGCTAGCAGATGTTCGCGGCGGATGGTGGCTCCGGTGGGGTTGTTGGGTGAGGCGAGGATGATCAGCCGTGTCCTGGGAGTGATGGCGGCGAGAAAGCGCTCGAAGGGGAAGCGGAGCGTGTCATCAGCCTGGACGCGCCGCAGCGCTGAGGTCATCAGGCTGATGGAGACGTCATACATGAAGAAGGTGGGGGTGCAGATGACGGCCTCATCGCCTTCATCCAGAAAGGCGCAGGAGACCAGATGAATCGCCTCATCGACTCCGTTGGTGAGGATGAGTTGATCGGGCTGGAGGCCAAGGTGCTCTGCGACGACGCGCTCGACCGGCTCGCGCTCCGGGTAGATGGTCAGCTCCTCCGCGGTGATCTGGCGCAGACGGCGCAGCACGGCGGGGCTAGGGCTGAAGGTGTTCTCATTGAAGTCCAGACGCAGGGCGTTGCGGCCTGCCAGGGGCGGGTGGTACTCCGGCATGGCCAGCACGGCAGGACGCGGCTGCGGAGCTTTGGGCTGTTGACCGGTGGCGCTCATCTCATCCTCACCCGCACGCTCTCGGCGTGTCCCTTGAGTCCTTCGGCTTCAGCGAGCGCAATGGTGTGGGGGCCGATCTCCCGCAGCGCTTCCAGGGTATAGTGCTGGACGGTAATGATCTTGACGAAGTCCAGGACGCTCAGGCCGCCGCGAATCCGGCCGTTGCGTCCGGTGGGCAGCACGTGATTGGGTCCGCTGACGTAGTCGCCCATGGACTGCGGAGTGTGCTGGCCGATGAAGACGGAGCCGGCGTTCTTCACCCAGCGAAGATCGGCTCCGGTATCGACAGTGAGATGCTCCGGAGCCAGCCGGTTGGTGAGCGCATGGGCCGCCTCGGGGGTTTTGGTCAGGAACGCAAAGCCCTGCTGCGCCAGGGACTGAAGGGCCAGGGGATTGTCCTGCGACTGGCGCTTCACCTCCAGCACCACCTCCTCGGCCAGATCCGCCTGGCTGGTGATCAGGATGGCCAGCGCCTCGGGGTCGTGCTCGGCCTGCGCGACAAGATCGGCGGCGATCCCGGTGGCGTCTCCGGCTTCGCTGGTGACCACAATCTCGGTGGGCCCGGCGGGCATGTCAATGCCGGTGTGGTGCGAGACCGCCTGCTTGGCCGCGGTGACGTAAAGATTGCCGGGGCCGACGATCTTGTCCACCGGCGCGACGGTTTCTGTGCCGTAGGCCAGCGCGGCGATGGCCTGGGCCCCGCCGATGCGGTAAAACTCGGTGACGCCGGCCAGATAGGCTGCGGCCATGGTCTCTCGCGCCGGCTGCGGAGAACAGACCGCGATGCGCTCGACCCCGGCGACCTGAGCCGGCGTTGCCGTCATCAGCAGAGTGGAGGGCAGGGGATAGCGGCCGCCGGGAACGTAGCAACCGACCGATTGCAGGGGACGAACGATCTGGCCAACCTCCATGCCTTGGCTGGGGCGAAGGCTCCAGCCATGGGGGAGCTGCTTTTCCGCAAAGGCGCGAATGTTGGCCTGGGCCAGCCGCATGGCGGCGCGCAGCTCCTCGCTGGTCGTCTCCCAGGCCTCTTGCATCTGCTCGCGGCTCACCAGCAATGGCTGGTCCGCGCCCAGGCCATCGAACTCGACGGCCAAGGCGCGCAGCGCGGAGTCTCCCATGCCGCGCACCTTGGCCAAAATGTCGCGTACGGCCGGGTCCACCCGGGCCGTATTGACGGCGCCTCGCCGCTCCAACTGCTGCATCACAGCCTCCGCGGCCGCTGCACCATCGCCGAACGTCTTCAAGATCTTCATGATGTTTTCTGAACCTGCTTTCCGGGACGATGCGGGCCGGTTCGCCTGGCTACAAGACCACCTTGCTCAGCGCGTACTCCACGATTCCGGTTCCACCTGCCGCCTTGAGCCTGGGGATCACGTCGCGTACCCGATGGCTCTCCAGGATGGTGTTCAGCGCGACCCATTCCTCATCGCGAAGATGCGAGATGGTAGGCGAGTTGAGGGCAGGCAGGACGCCGAGGACGGCGTCCAGATGGGTCTTGCGTACGTTCAGCATCAAGCCCACCTGATTTTGCGCATCCATGGCTCCGTTGAGCATCAGCGAGAGAGTTTCAATCTTGGAGCGCTTCCAGGAGTCCTTCCAGGAATCCTGATTGGCGATGAGCTGCGTCTCCGACTCCATGAGCGTCTCGATGATGCGGAGGCGATTGGCGCGCAGCGAGCTGCCGGTCTCGGTAACCTCCACGATGGCGTCGGCCAGGGCGGGGGGTTTGACCTCGGTAGATCG
>JAKART010000335.1 GCA_021819255.1 Acidobacteriota bacterium | reverse complement strand
CCGGGCACGGAGAACGGCTTCTTCCTGGCGCTGCCCAGCTTTGCCGCCACGGCGTGGTTTCACCACAAGGTTCCCAACCAGCCGGCGGAGCTGCAGCCCTGGCTGCACCAGGTGGAGCAGTATGCGCTGGGAGATTACGCCAGCGCGCTGCTGCAGGGGGCTGATCTGGACGCCACGCGCAAGGCAGCGGTGGCGGCCAGGCTGGAGAGCTTTACGGGCATTCCGGCGGCGCTCTGGATCAAGGCCGATCTTCGCCTGACCGGGGGCGAGTTTGCCCAGGATCTGCTGGGCGACAGCAACGACACGACCGGCCGGTTGGACTCCCGCTGGTCCGGCCCCAGCCTGAACCCGCTGGATCGCGAAGCAGCGTACGATCCCTTCTCGGAGGCCATCGAGTCGGCCATCCAGGCCGCGATGAACACCTACGCACAGACCACGCTGAACTTCGGGCAGAATATGACCTACGAACCCAGCGCCCGCATGGGTAGCTGGCACTGGGATATGAAACACCATGGCCCGCAGCCCGGAGGCTGGCCCGGCACCTTCAGCAACGTGATGGGCGATCTGGCTTACACCATGAAGGTGAGCCCTCACATGCATGTGCTGTTGATGGGCGGATACTTCGACCTGGGCACGATCTACTTCGGCGCCACCTATGAGATGAAGCACCTGCCCATCCCCGCTGATCTGGAGAAGAACATCGAGTACAAGTTCTTCCCCACCGGACATATGGTCTACGTCAATCCGCGGGCCCGCGCCGGACTGCATCAGCGCACTGCCGAGTTCATCCGCAACTACGAGAACGCCAGCCAGTAGCGAGCGTCTCGGCGCCGTGAGTGCGTCTCCGGGTGCTGCCTGGGGAAGACCCCACGGCGTTTCACCTCCGCTCTTCTCACCGCCGGCCGAGGCGCCGGCTTTGAATTGTCACCTGCAGCCCAGGCTGTTGCTCTCTCCGGAGGATCGCCGTCAATATGCTCAAACATGGTTCCTTCTCTCTTGCCGCGCTGGCGTTCACGCTGGGCGTAGCCTGGCTGGCTCTTCCACCCCACGCAAAAGCAGGACAGTCCGGCGGAACAAGCGGCCCGGCGGCGCAGACATCCGCGGCTCCGGCTTCAGCAGACGCCGGGCCAATGGCGCTGCCCCCGCTGCCTGCGGACAAGTACCTGTGGCTGGAGGATCAGCTCGGCGCCCGCGCCCTGGCCTGGGTGCGGGCTGAGGATGCCCGTTCGTTACCCATTCTGGAGTCGGATCCGCACTACGCCACCTTCTACGCGGAGGCGTTGCGCATCGCGGAGTCTCCCAGCCGTCTGGCCGACCCCCGGCAGCACGGCGCGGAGATCTACAACCTGTGGCGCGACGCCGGCCATGTGAATGGCATCTACCGCAAGACCTCGCTGGCCAGCTATCTGTCAGAGCATCCGGTCTGGCGGACGGTGATCGACTATGACGCTCTGGGCCGGCAGGACAAGGTGAACTGGGTGGCGCATGGCCTCAACTGTCTGTATCCGGGGGACCGTTATTGCATGGTGGCGCTCTCCTCGGGCGGAGAGGATGCCGACAGCCAGCGGGAGTTCGATCTGAAGAGCGGGGAGTTTGTCTCCGGGGGCTTTGTTCTTCCGCGCAGCAAACAGGACGTCTCCTGGCAGGACAAGGACACGCTGCTGGTGGCGCGCGACTGGGGTCCGGGAACGATGACCAGCTCCGGCTATCCGTTCATCGTCAAGCAGTGGCGGCGCGGGACGCCGCTCTCCAGCGCCAAGGAGGTCTTCCGCGGCGAGCCCACCGATATGAACGCCAGCGGCGTTACACTGCACGACGCCAGGAAGCACTCCCTCACCGTCTTTACCCGCCGGATCAGCTTCTTCACCACCCGGATCTTTATCCAGACGCCGACGGGATTGCGGGAGCTGAAGATTCCCGCCCGCTCGCAGATCGATGGCCTCCTGGACGGCCGGCTGCTGCTGGAGATCAATCAGGACTGGACGCCTGCCGGTCAACTGCAGACCTTTCCGCGCGGCTCGCTGCTGGAGTTGAAACTGGCGGAGTTGCTCAAGGATCCAGACCATCTCAAGCCCAACAGCATCTTTGCTCCCACCGCGCAGGAGTTCCTGCAGAGCGTGGATCTGACCCACTCGCGGGTTCTCATTACGACGCTCAAGCACGTTCAGGGTAAGGCCTATATCTACTCGCCCTCGCTGCTGGGTTGGAGCCATCGCGAGCTTCCAGTGCCGGAGAACGTAAGTGTGAAGGTGGTCTCCACCAGCGATACGGATGACAACTTCTTCCTGGAGTTCAATGGCTTTCTGACCCCTCCCTCGCTGCTGTTCGGGGATGCGGCCCAGGGAACGCTGCAGTACGTCCGGGCCGAGCCGGCGCAGTTCGACGCTTCCCAAGACGTGGTGGAGCAGTATGAGGCGACGTCGAAGGATGGCGCGCGGATTCCTTACTTCATCGTGCATCCCAAGCAGATGCAGCTCAACGGGGCGAACCCCACGATTCTGACGGCGTACGGTGGATTTCAGATCTCGATGACTCCCACCTACTCGGGCTCGCTGGGCAAGCTGTGGCTGGAGCCGGGCGGCGTCTATGTGCTGGCCAACATCCGCGGGGGAGGAGAGTTTGGCCCGGCCTGGCATGAGGCGGGCCTGAAGACCCAGCGCCAGCGCATCTACGATGACTTTGCCGCGGTGGGCGAGGATCTGATCGCCCGGCGGATCACCTCGCCGCGCCGCCTCGGGATCATCGGAGGCTCCAATGGAGGGCTGCTGATGGGCGTGGAGATGACCCAGCATCCAGATCTATGGCACGCGGTGGCCATCATGGTGCCGCTGCTGGACATGCTGCGTTACGAGAAGATTGACGCCGGCGCCAGTTGGGTGGGCGAGTACGGCTCGGTGAGCGTTCCTGCCCAGCGCGCCTTCCTGGCCACGATCTCTCCGTACAACCAGCTCAAGCCGGGCGTGGACTATCCCGAGCCCTTCATCTTCACCAGCACCAAGGATGATCGCGTCGGCCCGCAGCACGCACGCAAGTTCGCCGCCAAGATGGAGGAGTTCCATGAGCCCTTCCTCTACGACGAAATCGTTGAAGGCGGGCACGCGGCGGGCGCGAATCTGAAGGAACAGGCTCAGACCTGGGCCCTGACCTATACCTACTTCACCAGCAAGCTGGAGGGGAAGTAGCGGCCCCGCGCGGGGGCCTTGGCCACGGGCAAGGCGTATGCGCCGGGATTCTGCGGCGAGGGTTGGGCTGAACCCGTCGGCGCCGCCGGCATCTGCACCTTGGTGCGGCAGACCTTGGTGCGCCAGACCTTGGTGCGCAAAGAAGGCGGCAGCATCGGCATCGCGACCTCCAGCCTTCCAGCAGGCGAGTTTCAGACCTGCCAGGCTTGGCAGGCTGCCCACCATGGGCGGCCTCGGATCCTCGGGCGGCGTAGCTGGCGCGCGCGCCGGGAGCCAGCCACGCCCGTCTGGCCCCGTCTGGTCCCGAGCGGCCCCGAGCGGCTTGGCGGGCAGCCCTGCCGATGCGAGTCCGGCCGTGCCGATGCGAGTCCGGCCCGGCTCTACGCCCAGACCATTTTCCCTGAAGGTGTAAGCAAGGGGAACGACTCCTGTGGGCGTTTTCCTCAATGAAAACGCCACTGAACGCCCGCTTCCGTACACCCATCATCAGGGAAAATGGTCTAGA
>JAKART010000334.1 GCA_021819255.1 Acidobacteriota bacterium | reverse complement strand
CCCACGAAGCTGATCGTGGGCATTCGTTTTTTCAGCGACGGATTAGTGCGGCTGGGACGATGGAAAGAGATTGGAGACGACATTGAGCGAGACAGTGAAGCCTGGCGCAGGAGACGCGTTGGTCAAGGAGACAAAGGCGCAGCGGTCCGAGCGGCTGAAGCTGGAGAAGAATCCCTGGGAGGCCTGGGACGAGGTGCGCCGGTTCGCTCGCGAGGGCCGTGGGAGCGTGCTGCCGGAGTGGGCCGAGTTCTACTTCAAGTGGTGGGGCATCTACACCCAGGGCGATGGCGCCGGAGTGACTGGAGGATCGGGCGGACAAGGCAAGGCTACGGAGTACTTCATGATGCGGATCGGCCTGCCGAATGGACTGCTTACCGCCCGGCAACTGCACGCCATCGCTGACATCACGCAGCGATATGCGCGCGGAGTTGCGGATATCACCACGCGGCAGAACATCCAGCTCCACTGGCTGACGATCGAAGCCCTGCCGGAGGTGGTGGATGCGCTCAGCGCCGTCGGATTGAGCCCCAAGGGCGCCTGTGGCGATGTGGTCCGCAATGTGACCGGATGCCCGCTGGCAGGGTTGGACCGGCACGAACTCCTGGATGCTTCGCCGTTGGCCCTGGAGGTGTCGCGGATGTTGTCCGGCAATCCGGAGTTTCACAATCTGCCGCGCAAGTTCAAGATCAGCGTGACGGGGTGCCCCATCTGGTGCAGCTATCCGGAGATCAACGATGTAGCCTTGACCGGCCTGAGGCGTGTCAAGGACGGCAAGGAAGAGGTGGGATACAGTGTGCGCGTGGGTAGAGGGCTCTCGACTGAGCCGCACCTGGCGGTGCGCCTGAACGCATTCGTGCCGCAGGAAAAGGCTTTGGCGGTTGTGCGGGCCATCTGCGAGATCTTTCGCGAGCAGGAAGTGCTGCGCCAGAGCCGCACCCATGCGCGGTTGAAGTACCTTTTCCTGAAGCATGGCTGGACGGCCGAGCAGATGCTGGAGGCTGTCGAAAAGAAGATCGGTTTCCGCTTCGAACCCTGCCCGGAGGGAGCCGTCGCCCAGGATATCTACCGCGATCATGTGGGTGTGGTTCCGCAGCGGCAGCCGGGGCTCAACTCCATCGGCGTGACGGTACTGAATGGGCGATTGAACCCGGCGCAGCTCCATGGCCTGGCCGCCCTGAGCGAAGCTTATGGGGATGGATCCCTGCGCGCCACCATTGGGCAGAACATCGTGCTGGTGAATCTTGCCAGGGCCAGGACCGCGGAGGTTGTCGGGAAGATTGCGGCGCTGGGTCTGGAGGTGCAGCCCACAGTCTTCTATCGCGGAGCGGTCGCCTGCACGGGAACCGAATTTTGCAAGCTGGCGATCGCTGAGACCAAACGTTTTAATCAGTGGCTGGTGGGGGAGCTGGAAGAACGGCTGCCGGAGTTCGACCAGCAGATTCGGCTGCATGTCACGGGCTGCACCAATAGTTGCGGGCAAAGTTGGCTGGCCGATATCGGGCTGGAAGGAAAAAAGTTGAAGCAGGATGGGCAGATGGTCGATGCGTTTTACTTCTGTGTCGGCGGGGCGGTGGGGGAGTATGCGGGCATTGCGCGACAGATTGGCTTTCGCGCCGCCGCCCGGGACTGTCCGGAGGCCATTGAACGGCTGTTGCGAGGGTACCTGAGGCAACGCGATGTGGACGAGAACCTGCGCGCTTTCTTTCGCCGCAAGAGCGATGAAGAGTTGCGGGCTCTGCTGGCCGGGGCAGCAGTAGAAGCGGTGGAGCGGGACCTCGCGCCCGGGCCTGTGCCCGCGAATGTAGGGTGAACATATGAGCCTATTCCCAATCTATCTGAAACTGACGGCGCGGCCCTGTGTGGTGGTGGGGGCTGGAGCGGTGGCTGAGGCCAAGATCGAGAGCCTGCTGGCAGCCCATGCAAGGGTCACCGTGATTGCGCCGGAGGCTACCGTGCGCGTGTGGAAGTGGGCCGAGGCTGGGGATCTGCGCTGGGAACGGAGGGAGTATCGCCAAGGGGATCTGGCCGGGGTATTTCTGGTGGTTGCGGGAACTTCCACGCCGGCGGTGAATCGCGCGGTGTTCGCTGAGGCGAGCGCGGCGGGGGTTCTGTGCAACTCGGTGGATGACCCACCGTTCTGCGACTTTTACTTCCCCAGCGTGGTGCGGCGCGGCGATCTGCAGATTGCGATCTCCACGGGTGGAGAGAGCCCGGCCCTGGCGCAGCGGCTTCGCCGGGAGATCCAGGAGGCGTTGCCGCTGGACGCCGGCGACTGGTTGAAAGAACTTGGATGGCTGCGGCGCGAGGTGACCGCCGCGGAGCCGCTGGGCGAGGAGCGCAGACTGCTCCTGCATGAGTTGGCGCAGCGCGAAGTCTGCGGTTATGAGCAGTGCCCATCCCGGCTCCGGGCTCGCCGGCATGCTGTGGAGCACGGGTTGGCGGCGTCCAAGGCGGCGCCGGAGGAGACAGAGCCATGACCACTGCGGAAAAGGGAGTGGTGTACCTGGTAGGCGCGGGGCCGGGAGATCCGGAGCTGTTGACCTTGCGCGCGCTGCGGTTGCTGGAAACCGCTGACGTCATCTTCCATGATGATCTTGTGCCGGAGGTGGTGCTGGCCAGGGCGCAGCGCCATGCTCTGGTGACCAGCGTAGGCAAGCGCTGCGGGAGCCCTCGCATCACCCAGGCTGGAATTCATGCGCTGCTGATCGAGTCGGCGCGCGCCGGACAGAGCGTGGTTCGGCTGAAGAGCGGCGACCCGTTGATCTTTGGGCGAGCCGGCGAAGAGATGGCGGCGCTGCGCACTGCCGGAGTGCGGTTTGAGGTGGTGCCGGGGGTTACGGCTGCGCTGGCTGCGGGAGCGGTCTTGCAACTGCCTTTGACGGACAGAGCGAGCGCGAGCAAGCTGATCTTCTGCACCGGCCACCATGCGGATGGGAAGGATGCCGCGCCCATCTGGAGCGGCCCGTTACCGGAGGATGCAACCCTGGTGGTTTACATGCCCGGGCGCGATCTGGATCGGATCGCACGGGATCTCTCCCAGGCGGGGGTCGCTGGGGATGTGGCCTGCTGCGCCATCAGCCATGCGGCGACCGAGCGGCAGAGCTGGGTCGCGGCGCGATTGGACGGCGTGAAAAGAATGGAGTGCGGACCGGCTCCACTGCTGCTGGTGGTGGGACGCACCATGGAGCCGCTTTTGACTGGAAAGGCGATGCCCGGCGATGTTTTTCTTCTGAAGGAAGTCGCTGCGCGGATGCAAGAGAACCTACGCTGAGCGACGGGAGAAGCGGGAGCGACTTCCGTGCATTTTCCCCGAGGAGCGTGTCCGGCTGGGATAAGGCAGGCAACCGGGACGTTCCGCCTGCGGCTTTTCCACTTTGACCACCCCGGCAAGCAGGCTTGCGGGGGTGGTCAGAACGTGAACGGATTTATTGGTTTGCGGATTGGCTGTCAGCGACTGCAGGGGTGGATGGAGGAGCGGGGTGCTGGGCTAGCGGGGAGATGATCTCGTCCAGGTAGTCCTTGCTGCCGGGGATGCGGACCATCACCGGATAGCGCTCGCCGTCGTGGTAGTCGATGTCCACAGGGGTAATGTACTTCTCCGACTGCATCAGGAAGTGGATGGGATCTTTGCTGGTTTGAGCGGCGACGATGGCCTGGTGCAGAGCGTCGCCGGAGAAGACGATGCCGTTGAC
>JAKART010000333.1 GCA_021819255.1 Acidobacteriota bacterium | reverse complement strand
CTCGGAACGCCAAAGAAAAGCCTCTCACCCCGGTTAGCGCCGCTACTCCGATGGCCACCGAGAACACCACAAAGGCAAATCGTCCCCGCGAGGAGCCCATCTCTCGCATCGCAATCCGGCCGGCAGTCGCATAACTCAACTTTGCCATGGAAATCGTCACTCCCCGAGCCGGGGTTCAGCCCGGCCGGCAGACGCCTGCGGAGGCATGGCTCCCTGGGTCTCGTCACTCACCACCCGGCCGTCGCGCAGGGTGATCCTTCGTCCGGCGTGGGCGGCCAGCGCCGGGTCGTGGGTGACCAGCACCAGGGTCGTGCCCTCCTCACGGTTCAGGCGCAGCAGCAACTCCAGCACATGCGCCCCGTTGGCGGAGTCCAGGTTTCCAGTGGGCTCATCAGCCAGCACGATGGGCGGCCGCAGAAGAAAGGCTCTCGCCAGCGCCACCCGCTGCTGCTCTCCGCCAGAAAGCTGCACAGGATAATGGTCCACGCGCTCCCGCAAGCCCACGGACTCCAGCAGCGTTCGGGCGCGCTCCACGCCGGCCCGCCAGCCACCCCGGTCGTCGTTCAACTCATAAGGCAGCAAGACATTCTCCAAAGCCGTCAGGGTAGAGATCAGTTGGTAACTTTGAAAGACGAACCCGATGGTTTTGCCGCGCACCAGAGCCAGTCTGTCCTCGGCCATATCGCTGATTCGCATCCCATTCAGCGTCACGCTACCGGAGGTTGGGTGATCCAGTCCCGCCAACAGCCCCAGCAGCGTGGATTTCCCTGACCCGGAGGCTCCCATGATCGCTACAAACTCCCCACCCGCCACGCTCAAGTCAATGCCACGCAGAATCTCCACGGTTGTCGCCCCGGTTCGGAGCGACTTGCGCAGTTCGGAGACCTCAATCATGGCCACGGCCCCAGCCGGCCTCAACCCGCCCAGCGGTCTATCCAAGCTAACTTCGGCACTCTCCAAGGTTCCCAACCCTCTCCATACCCGGTGGGCCAACCAGCTCCACCGAAGGTTAAGTTTCAATGTCAGATGCGAGGATCGCGGCGCTCGATCCTTTTACCCTACCCGGAGAGGACGGACCGCGCACACGAGAGGACGCATTCCACACTAAAATAGGGCGGTGGAACTCATCAGGATCGTGAGACGCGCCCGCGCCAGTTTGCCAGCATTTCACGTTTCCACCTCGGGATCTTCGCTGATCGCGGCGGTCGCTCTGGCTGCTTGTGCAGCCGGCACGTTTCTCTCCGGGTGCACACCGGCGTCCAAAGCCGTACCGGCTGCCTTCAGATCCTCTCCTGCGCCCTCCAGCAGCCCCCTGCCCGCAATGCCCTCACTGGCGGAGTCCCCTCCGGCATCTGGCGCGGATCGGCGTCCGGCGCTGGTCTGCTTCGGAGACTCTCTCACCGCGGGCCACGGCGTTGATCCGGCGAAGTCCTACCCAGCCGACCTGCAGCACCTGCTGGACGGTAAGGGTTACCGCTACCATGTCATCAACGCCGGCATCAGCGGAGACACCACCAAGGACGGCCTGGACCGCATCCAGTTCGTGCTGGAACGCCATCCCGCCATCGTTGTGGTGGAGTTTGGCGGCAATGACGGTCTGCGCGGCCTTCCCCTGCAGCAGACCAAGGCGAATCTTTCCACCATCATCGCTACGCTGCAAAAGGGTGGAGCGCAAGTTGTGCTGGCCGGTATCACTTTACCCCCTGAATATGGACCGGATTACATCCGGAGCTTTGACGCCATCTACCCGGCTCTGGCGCGACGATATCACGTGCGCTTGCTTCCCTTTCTGCTGCAGAAAGTCTACGGCGTCCCGGGGGACATGCAGGGCGACGGAATTCACCCCACCGCCCAGGGCGACCGGCAGGTAGCGCTGAATGTTGAGGCCCTTTTGCGGCCACTGCTCCGCAGATAACCCCCGCAGGATTGCCCGCTACCCCAGCACGACAGTGGGTTGCGCCAGGGTGCCGGCAACTCTTTTTCCGATGGCCAGCAACTCTCGGGGAGCGGTAAAGATCTTCACCAGCGGCGCCCCGGAGAACTCCGGCAGATTGACTTGCATTCCGTTGCGGATCCGGCCCGCGGTCTGTTCATCCACCGTCACCGATGGCATCTCCGGCAGCAGCGTCCGTGGATGCGGCAGCCGCGTCTCAATCTCCGCAGGCGTCATCCGCTTCAGCTCATCCAGCGTGATTGCCTGAGAGAGCGAAAACACCCCGGCCTGGGTCCTGCGCAGAGAGGCCAGGTGCGCTCCGCAGCCGGCCAGTTCGCCCAGTTCGTGGGCCACCGAGCGAACATATCCTCCAGCCGAGATCCGCATACGGAAGGTGACCGTCTCAGCCTCCAAGCTCAGCAGCTCAAACTCCTGGATGGCAATCAGCACCGGTTTCAGGGGAACGCCTTTTCCGGCGCGCGCCATCTGGTATGCAGGAACTCCCCCGATCTTCTTGGCGGAGTAAACCGGAGGCATCTGCTCTCTCTTTCCATGAAAGCCGGCCGCCAAAGCCCGCAACCTCTCCAGCGAAAGGGTGAGCGGCCGCGGCTGCCCTGAAGGTTCACCCTCGGCATCAAAAGTATCCGTTGCGAATCCAAACCGGATCGCGCCGGTATAGGACTTTTCCGCTTGCCCAAAGAACCGCGCCAGCCGGGTGTACTTGCCCAGCAGCAGCGGCAGCACTCCCGTGGCCATCGGATCCAACGTCCCCAGGTGGCCCACGGAGCGCTCACCCGTGGCTCGACGCACCATCGCCACCACGTCATGCGAGGTGATGCCGGCAGGCTTATCCAGAATCAGAACTCCATTCATGCAGATGCTATTGTCGCTCAATCTTGCCCTGCGTTTTGACTGTGGAGAGAGGATTGGCTGTGGAGAGAGGATGGAGGAAGCAAAACCAGCCGCGCTCGACGGGGACGCGTCCAGCCGCTGCTCCCGATCGCGGCATTGAGCACGGCCGTCGGCCTATTTCTGCGCATGCACCAGAGACAGGAACTCATTCCGGGTCTGCTGTTGGGTTTTGAAGACCCCCCGCATCGAACTGGTCACCGTCAGCGAGCTCTGCTTTTCCACGCCGCGCATCATCATGCAGAGGTGCTGGGCTTCAATGACCACGCCGACGCCCTGCGGATGAATGGAATCCTCCACCGCTTCGGCGATCTGCTGCGTGAGCCTCTCCTGCACCTGCAGCCGGCGCGAAAACACATCCACCATGCGTGGCAGCTTGCTCAAACCCACCACTTTGCCGCTCGGGATATAAGCAATGTGCGCCTTGCCGAAAAACGGCAGCAGATGATGTTCGCACATCGAGTAAACCTCAATATCGCGGACCATGACCATCTCGTCGTAGTCCACATCGAAGAGCGCACCATGAAGAACGTCTTTGACGGTTTGCCGATAGCCTCTGGTGAGAAACGCCATTGCCTCTGCCATGCGTCTGGGAGTCTCGATCAGACCGTCCCGCTCCGGATCCTCGCCTATCCGCCGGAGCAGCTCAGCGTAGATCTGCTGGACAGTGGCCTCGTTCAGCCCAGGGCCTCTGGCTGCTTCTCGGTCTCGGCTTCCATTGCCCTCGGGCCTCTGCATCGGCTTCAACGGCTCTCCCGCCCTCGATTCCATCCTGTTCGACATTCCAATGCCTCTCTCTGAATCAGATTTACAGATGCTCGCGAGCTGCACTGCGGCGCAGAATCCTCTCTGC
>JAKART010000332.1 GCA_021819255.1 Acidobacteriota bacterium | reverse complement strand
CATGCCGAACTTCTTCCCCGGCTATCAGCGGGTGGACGATCCTGAGGTTCGGGCCAAGTTTGAGCGGGCCTGGGGCGTCCCGCTTCCGTCCCAGCCCGGCCTGGACAATCACTTGATGATCGACGCCGTGCATGACGGCCGGCTGAAGGCGATGTATCTGTTCGGCGAAGAGATGAGCCTGGTGGACTCCAATGCGAACTATGTGCAGAGCGCGCTGGCGCAACTGGAGTTCTTTGTGGTGCAGGAGATCTTCTTCACCGAGACCTGCCGCTTTGCGGATGTGATTCTGCCCGCGTGTACCAGCATGGAGAAGGAGGGAACCTTCACCAGCACGGAGCGGCGCATCCAGCGGCTGTACCAGGTGATGGAGCCGCTCGGAGAGAGCCGTCCCGACTGGAAGATCATCCAGGAGGTGGCCAATCGCCTCGGCGCTGGCTGGAGGTACGCGCATCCGGGTGAGATCTATGCGGAGATTGCTGCGCTGACGCCGTTGATGGCTGGTGTCACCTACGATCGCCTGGAGGGCTACAAGACCTTGCAGTGGCCAGTTGCGGAGGACGGCAGCGATCAGCCGCTGCTCTACACTCGGGGATTTCACTTTCCGGATGGCAAGGCCAGGTTCTTCCCTGTGCCCTGGACGGAGCCCACCGAGCAGGAGGATGCGGAGTTCGATCTGCACCTGAACAACGGCCGACTGCTGGAGCACTTCCACGAGGGCAACATGACCTACCGCACCGAGGGGATTCGGGAGAAGACGCCCTGCATCTTTATTGAGATCTCACCGGAACTGGCGCAGCAGCGCGGCGTGCAGACCGGAAGCTGGGTCGAACTCACCTCCCGCCACGGACAGGTGAAGGCGCAGGCCCTGGTGACCTCGCGGGTGCAGGGCAACCAGCTCTATATGCCGATGAACTCCAGCGAGGAGCCGGTGAACCGTTTGACCAGCAGCCATACGGACCTGGCGACGCACACGCCGGCGTACAAGGAGACCGCGGTGCGGATGCGGGTGCTGGAACCGACGGGCCCGAACCCGCTGCCGCGCAGCAACTCGCGCTGGGGAACGCCGACGCCGCAGCGGGGCGTCGAGGTGGAGCGGAAGTGGAAGCGCCCGGACTATCGCCGGCCCGGGTCCGGAGATGGAGTTGGAGCGAACCTGGTGCAGATCAGGAAGCCATAAGACAGGCTCGGACGAAGATAACGGAAGGTCAGAAGAGGGAAGGAGAATCACGATGGCGCAACCGATTCCTTTGGAGTTACCGCCGCAGGATGCCCGCGCAGAGCTGCGCCGGCGGCTGGAGAAGGCTCCGGTGGAGTACGCCGAGGCTCTGCTGGACTCCTACGAGCTGCTGCAGCAGATGCACGAGCAGGGGGTCTTTGAGCTGCTGCGCGGTGCGCTGGGAGCAAAGGACAGGATGGTGGAGGCGGTTGCGGATGCGGCAAGCAGCGGCGAATCTATACGCGCCCTGCGCAACGGCATCATTCTTACCAGGATGCTGGGAGCGATCAACCCGGAGGTTTTGCAGTGCATTGCCGGCGCGGCAGGCGAGACACTGGGCTGCTATGACAAGCCGATCATCGAGCCGCCGGGGTTGTTGCGTCTGCTGAGCCGGTTCCGGCATAAGGAGATACGCAGCAGCATTGCGCTGATCAATCGCTTTCTGGAGAAGCTGGGAGAGCAGATTCACGAGTGCTCCCGGGCTCAAAGCGGCCTCTGAGCGGCTTCTCGATCGAGAGCGCTGCGGCGCATCCGGTTGCAATATCCTTACTCCGCATCGCCGGCTCCGCATCACTGAATCCGCATCTGCGGCTGCTTTGCATCAGCTTTGCATTGCCGGCTTGACATCCCCGGTTCACGCTCTTTAGCCTCAAAACGGTGAAAGCAAACCATCCCCACTCAAGAGGTAGACGAATGAATCTCCCGCCCGGCCTGCAGCATGTTAACTCCTTTCCGTTCCGGGGCCGGATACGCTGCTCCGGTGAGATCCGCCGATGAATCTGTTTGGGGATGCGGGCGGTCTTCTGCTGGGTGTTGCCATCGGCGCCATCTCGGGCCTGATCGGGGTTGGGGGTGGGGCGTTTCTGATCCCGGCGCTGATCTTCTTCTATGGAATGACAGAGAAGCGCGCCCAGGGTACGTCCCTGGCGACGCTGCTGGCGCCGATCGGGATCTTTGCCTTCTGGGAGTATTACAAGGATGGACAGGTGGATGTGAAGCTGTCCATTCTGGTTGCGCTTGGCTTTGCTGCCGGCGGCTGGTTTGGCGGCCTGTGGGCTCAGCACCTCTCCGATACGGTGCTTCGCCGATCATTTGCTGCGCTGCTGATTCTGCTGGGCCTGAGGCTCGCCTTCGGCCGCTGACGAGCATCGCCCTGCGGCAGTCGCCGCAGGACGTGATCGCCGTAATCGCATGAATGGGGCCTGGCCCGCCAGACCACCTGTCGTCGGATTCGGTGCGATATTCGATGGGATGATCGCCGGGCGGATCAGCCCGCAGCAGATTCCCCTCTCAGCCCACGGATGACCGGCCCGCCAGAGCATCTACTTGATGGGCGGTTGTTCCGCGATGAGGGTTCAGGCCGAATTCCCTGGTAAGGAAGCCTGCGGAATCGGTGGGGCTTGCAAGCATCATCCGAATATCGAACACAAAACCGTTCGAAGCGCCAAGGTTGCCGCGCGGATGAGATCGGCGTCCTATACTGCGAAGGAGCTTTCCTCCTGGAGCGATGAGCCTGAGGGAATGAGGAGCCATTGCATTCGCTTTGCGGCTGACGTGGATTTCGCGGCAGCGATCGGTGGGGCTCCGATCAACGAAGTATCGAGTGAGAAGGAGAAGTCTTGTGAATTACTTGACAAGTGGCAAACTGGTGATCGCCGGCGCGGCCGGTATGATCGGTTCGAATATGGCGCAAACCGCGATGATGATGCGGCTGAGTTCCAACGTGTGCCTCTATGACCCAATCGCCGCTCCTCTGGAGGGTGTGGCGGAAGAGATGTATCACTGCGGATTTGACGATGTGAACATCACCTTCACCTCCAAAGTGGAAGAGGCGCTCCGCGGAGCGCAATATATTGTTTCATCCGGGGGCGCCGCGCGTGGCGCCGGCATGACCCGTGAAGATCTTCTCAAGGGCAACGCCGAAATTGCCGCCCAGCTTGGGAAAGACATTCGCTCCCTTTGCCCGGATGTTAAACACGTCGTGGTCATCTTCAACCCCGCAGATATCACCGGCCTGATTACCCTTCTCTACTCCGGACTTCACCCCTCGCAGCTAACGACCTTGGCCGCGCTGGACAGCACCCGTCTGCAAAGCGAACTGGGCAAGCACTTCAAGGTGCTTCGCAACCGCATTTCGAACTGCCGCACCTACGGAGGCCACGGCGAGCAGATGGCCGTGTTTGCCTCAACAGCCGCGGTGGATGGAAAGCCTTTGCGTGAGATCATCGGAACCAGCGCTCTGACCAACGAGGATTGGGCACGCATTAAAGAGCGGGTGATCCAGGGTGGGAAGAACATCATTAACCTGCGAGGGCGCTCTTCGTTCCAGAGCCCGTCCTACCTGTCGCTGGAGATGCTGCGAGCCGTGATGGGAGGCGAGCCCTTCCGCTGGCCGGTAGGGACATGGGTGAATCAAGGCCCGTTCTCGAACATCGTGATGGCCATGGAGACCAAACTCAGTCCGCAAGGAGCCGAGGTATGCCA
>JAKART010000331.1 GCA_021819255.1 Acidobacteriota bacterium | reverse complement strand
AGAATCAAAAAGGTAAAAATACCTGGCCGCGCTCCCGGATTGCGCGCCAGCGCCTCCGTGGCCGAGGCCGTTGCGCGGCCCTGACCCATGCCGCAGAGACCGGCTGCAATTCCCATGCCGACGCCGGCGCCGATAGGAGCCCATTGGCTGATCCCATCGCCGCCCGCCTGGGCAAACGCCGGCGACGCCAGAAGAATCGCCGCCATGGTCATAAAAAAGTACTTCATGATACGCATCGTGTTGTACATTGCACTCCCTGCTCCCTTTGATCTCGCCGTCAGTGGGTGGTTGAGGCTCACCGTGCTGGCCCCCTCACGCTGGATCGGCGGCAGTACGCGCCACGGAGAGGGAGCGCCCCTCCGCAGGATCCTGCTTCGGCCCGAGAGCCGAATCTTTCCAACAAAACTCAAACCTGCCCAACGGCCCGGCAAACCGGACCGCCGGGAGAGATCGCAAACTCGGCCTCGCGTGCTACACGCCCCATCGCCTCCCTGCGAATCGAGCGCCTGGGCCTTCTAGTGTTCGTGCGCCACAGCCAGACTCAGGTAGATCGAAGCCAGCAGGAAGAACACATACGCCTGAATGATGTCCACGCCGAAGTGCAGTCCGATGAACAGCACCGGGATGCCGACGGGGATCAATGAAAAGAAGGCCAGAATCAGCAGATCGCCGGCGAAGATGTTGGCATAGAGACGAACCGTCAGGCTCATGATGCGGGCCAGGTGAGAGATGATCTCAATCGGGAAAAGCAGCGGGTAGAGCCACCACACCGGACCAAGAAACTGCTTGATGTAGCCGGCGCCGTTGGCCCGGATGCCATGGTAGTGGTAGTAGACGAACGTGACCAGGGCAAAGCCCATGGGGGCGGTTACGTTCTCCGTCGGCGACTCGAACCAGGGCATCAGCAACCCAATCAGGTTGCAGATCAGGATGTAAAGCAGCAGCACCGTCAGGTAATTGGTGAATCGCTCGTAGCCATGGCCAATGATCTGCTCACCGCTGTTGGAGACGAACTCGTGGGTCATCTCCGCGAGGTGTTGCACCGGCCCCGGCGACTCCACGCTCAACGTCAGCCGAATGGCGACAAAGTACCCCAGCACCAGCAGAAACACCAGGAAACCCATGGATGCTGTGTTGTTGATCGGCGCCTGGACGTTACTGGGCGTCAGATGCAGGAGCGCCATCGCACGGTCAACGGGCCCGGCCAGGAGATGGTTCAGAAAACGGGTAAAAAACAGTTGCGAAGGCATAAAGGGATCGGCCAATAGGCTACGAAACAGCGCAGCCCAAGGTTCAGGTGCTACTTCCTGCTAAACCGTCCATGCTCTGGCCATGCGTATGGCTTCCACGGTGAGCGAAACAATGCCCAATCCAAGCCCTGCGGCCAACGCAACAACGGAACCATTCATGTACTTCACACTAATATAAAGCACCACAATCGCCACTGCCAAGCGCAGGAAGAAGCCCGTCAAGACCATCCCCATGGGTTTCGGGTTTCGCCCTACCTCCATCCGTTCCATCACCGCATGGATCAGCCGCATCCACTCCCACAGCCCGGATCCGGAGATCGCCGCGCCCAACAGCAGAAAAAGGGAGCTCCTCCAGCCCAGCTTCCATCCCGTCAGCAGCATTCCCAGCGCGGTAAGCACGCCCAGCAGCCGTAGCGTCCGCAGCAGCATGGAGCGGACATCCGCATCGGTGAAATCTTCCAGGGATGGCATCAGCCCTTCCTCATTCCTTTCATCCTCTTCTCTTCCCCGCCATGCCTGTCCTCTCCTTGCTATTTGTCCCGGCGCATGAATCGAGACGCGGTCTGGTAGATCTGGATGAAGCCGGCCACAGCGCCCAAGACAATCCCCGTCACCGCCATCCAGCCGGTATGGAAGTGCTTATCCAGCGCCGAGCCGAGCACGGCCCCAATCAGACAAGCCGCGGGCAGCACCAGAGCCAATTGAATCATGGACTCCGCTTTCACCAGATCGCCAAGTACGCCGCGCGGACGCCCCGCCCCGTCCTTGGCTCTCCCGTCCTGTCCTTGGTCGGCCATCGACCCAAACCATAACACCCCGGCCTCGGTCTGCGCAGCTTCATCGGAATGAAACACCCGGATCCCGGCCGTTCTGTGCCGCTCTGGGGCAGGCCAGCGCCGCCTTCCCCACCTCCGCAGGCTGATCTGTCTTACCCTGACCCCAGTGCTTTTATACTGAAACCTCCACATTCGCAACGAATCGAGCAGCCTCTTGTCCCAGTACGAAAGCCTCTTCGAAGAGAATCTCTATCAGCTCCGCCGCGAAAAGCTGGCCCAGATCGCCGCCATCGCCTGTTCGCTGAACCCCGCGCTCAGCCCGGCCGAGGCTCGCTATCCCAACCACTTCCGCTTCACCGCCAGCGTTGCGGAGCTGCGCGCTCTGGGGGCTGAACTCTCCGCGGAAAAGCTCCAGGTCATGCACTTGGAGGCGGCCATCGCCGGCCGCATCGTGGCCATCCGGGTCCAGGGCAAGGCGGGCTTCGCGCAGATCCAGCAGCAAGGGCAGAGACTCCAGATTTACGTGCGCAGGGACGACGTCGGCGAGGCGGTCTTCAACCTCTACAAGCTCCTCGACCTGGGCGACCACATCGGCGTCCGCGGCTTCCTCATGCGCACCCGCACCGGAGAGCTCACCCTCCATGCCGCGCCGGTCAGCCTGCCCGGCCATGCCGCGCAGCCGGCCATCACCTTCCTCGCCAAAGCGATGCTCGCTCTTCCCGACAAGTTCCACGGCCTGGAGGACGTCGAGATCCGCTACCGCCGACGCTACCTGGACCTGTTCACCGACGGCGGAGAGACTACTGCGGAGGCCCCAGCAGCGCCCCCGGAGACCAACCTGCCAGCAAGCCCCGACTCCGACGAAACTTCCGCTCCCGCATCCCGCAACTCTGCTGCCTTCACGCGCCTTCCCGCCCGCAGCGTCTTCGTCAAACGCGCCCATGTCCTGCGCTCCATCCGCCACTTCTTTGACACCCGCGGCTACCTTGAGGTCGAGACTCCCATGCTGCATACCGTGGCCGGCGGAGCCGCGGCGCGCCCCTTCACCACCCACCACAACGCTCTGGACATGCCCCTCAACCTGCGCATCGCTCCCGAGCTGTATCTCAAGCGTCTGGTGGTCGGCGGCCTCGACCGCGTCTATGAGATCAACCGCAACTTCCGCAACGAGGGCGTCAGCACCCAGCACAACCCCGAGTTCACCATGCTGGAGTTCTATCAGGCCTACGCCAACTACCACGACCTGATGGATCTCACCCGGGAGTTGGTGGCGCAAGCCGCCCTCGACGTCAACGGCTCGACCAGCACCCAATTCAACGGCGTGGAGATTGATCTGGCCCCGGAGAACTGGCGGCAGCTCAGCATGCGCGAGGCCATCGTCCGCTTCTGGCCGGAAGATGGAGGTACGCCGCCTGTCCCCGAGGCCTTTCAAGACCATGAGTCCCTGGCCCCGTTCGTGAACCGCCTGGATGCCTCCGTCCTTCAAGAGGCTGCACAACTGAAGGCGGCCGCCGCCATCCAACTGGATTTGAAGAGCGAACGCTGGCCGGTGGGCAAGAGCATCGCCGAGCTCTTTGAGCTCCTCGCCGAGCCGCACCTCATCCAGCCCACCATCATCTACGACTACCCGCTGGCCGTCAGCCCGCTCTCCAAACCCAAGCCCGATGAGCCCAGATCG
>JAKART010000330.1 GCA_021819255.1 Acidobacteriota bacterium | reverse complement strand
GGCATTCCGGGTGACGATGACGGCGGGGAGACGTCTTCCTGGTATGTTCTCAGCGCGCTTGGCTTCTATCCCGTGTGCCCGGGCAGCCCCGTCTATGAGATCGGCAGCCCCATCTTCACCGGCAGCGTCATTCGGATGGGAGATGGAAAGAGCCTCACGATCATCGCCAGGCAGGCCTCGGCAAAGAACAAGTACATCCAGTCCGCGACGCTGAATGGACGTCCGCTGACCAAGCCCTGGTTCAGCCAATCCGACATCGCCAACGGCGCGACCCTGGTGCTGGAGATGGGGGAGACACCGAATCGTCAATGGGGCAGCCGGCCGGAAGACGCACCGCCTTCCATGTCGGCGTCCGGGAACAGCCGGCGTTAGCTCCTCGCCGATTCCGGAGTCCTTTTGCGCTCGGCCTCCTGCCTCCGGCAGGTGCTGGGCAAGAGGCCGGGCGTTCAGGGTGGCGAACCGAAGCAGTGGCGCTCGGGCGCGCGACCGGCTATCGGCACATGCGCGCCGATCAGGCGTGGGCAACGGTTGGTATCGCGCCTGAGATGCAACGCCGGCAAGGACGAAATATACTTCAGTTGGAACATGCCAACCGAATCCCACGCCATCTTTGCCCCAGTCGCCGAGCAGCTTGACCTGATCACCAAAGGCGCCGCCGAGATCATTCCCCCGGTCGCCTCCACGGCGCCAGAGGCCTTGGCGGCGCGTCTGGAGGAGTCGCGCCGCAGCGGCACTCCCCTGCGCATCAAGGCCGGGTTTGACCCAACGGCCCCGGATCTGCACCTGGGCCACACCGTGCTGATGCGCAAGCTGAAGCACTTCCAGCGGCTTGGCCATACGGTCATCTTCCTGATCGGCGACTCCACGGCCCTTATCGGCGACCCCACCGGCAAGAACCAGACCCGCAAGCCGCTCTCCCGCGAAGAGATCGATCGCAACGCCGAGACGTACAAGGATCAGGTCTTCAAAATCCTCGACCGGGACAAGACCGAGGTCCGTTACAACTCCGAGTGGCTGGACAAGCTGGGCTACGCCGGCATGGTCCGCCTGGCCGCCAAGTTCACCGTCTCCCAGATGCTGGAGCGCGAGGACTTTCACAAGCGCTTCCAGGACGAGCAGCCGATCCATGTCCACGAGCTTCTTTACCCCATGGCGCAGGGCTATGACTCAGTGGCCCTGGAGTGCGACGTCGAGCTGGGAGGCACCGACCAGAAGTTCAACCTGATGCGCGGACGCGACCTGCAGCGCGACGCCGGCCAGAAGCCGCAGATCATCCTGATGACGCCCATCCTCGAGGGCCTGGACGGCCTGCAGAAGATGTCCAAGTCGCTCCACAACGCCATCGGCATCCAGGAGCCGGCCGCAGAGATGTACGGCAAGCTGATGAGCATCTCCGATGAGCTGATGTGGCGCTACTGGACCTTCCTCACCGATCTTCCCCAGTCCCGCATTGACGCCATGCAGGCCGAGGTCGCCGCCGGTGCCCTGCACCCGATGCAGGCCAAGAAGAACCTGGCCCACGCGATCACCGCCGACTTCCATGGAGCGGCTGACGCCGAAGCTGCTGCGCAGGCCTGGGCCACCCAGTTCCAGCAGAAGGGGGTCGCCGAAAACGTGGAGCGGGTCGAGATTGCGCTGGCCGACGTCGCCCGCATGGATGCCGCCGCGCTGCAGGGGGCGGAACAGAACCCGAACCACTACGCAACCGTCGACGTCGCCCGGCTGCTGGTCCGCCTGGGGATCAAAGAGTCCCGGCGCGCGGCAGAGACTCAGGTGAAGACCGCCGGGGTGTTTCTGAACGGAGAGAAAAGCCTCAAGGAGTGGATCGACGCCTCTCCGCGCCCGTATGAGCTGACCGTGCGCTGCGGGAGACAGACCAAAATTGCGGTGATTCGCTAGGCGCATGCCGCCGGCGGAGCGCTTGCGCGCAAGAAAATTTGTTAGACAAGGGAGCCCTCTGGTATTATTGAAAAGTTCGCTCCCGCTACTGCCTAGGTTCGGGGCGACTACTTAGATCAGGCCCTCGCAAGAGGGCCTTAGTTTTTTGGGGAGGGGGAATACCATGAATCGGGTCGCCGTGTTCATCGACGCTGGCTACCTTTACGCCGGCGGGGCGAAATCTGTCACGGGCGTCGATGGGACAAAACGGCACGAGATCAAACTGGATATAGGAAGAGCCCTTGACTTCCTCATCTCGAAGGCAGAGGCCATCTCGCAGCTGAAGCTGCTGCGCATCTACTGGTACGACGCCGCACCCGCTTCGGGTCGCTTGACGACCGACCACCAGATCCTCGCTTCGTCGGATCATGTCAAGCTCCGCATGGGTGTCCTCAACGGGTATGGGCAACAGAAAGGGGTGGACGGTAAGGTCATTACAGACTTGGCTGAACTGTCGCGGAATCGGGCGTTTGCCGACGCCGTCCTCCTCGGAGGCGACGAGGATCTGCGAATCGGGGTTGAGCTTGCTCAGGAGTATGGTGCACGCGTGCACCTCCTCACGATTGAAGGGAGCAATCCGTCACCCACTCTGAGGCAGGAGTGTGACACTTCCTCTGTCCTAACGAATGGTGATATTTGCAACTTCCTTACCGTTCAGCCCTCCCATGGAACTCCGGGGGTCATTCCGTTCGCGGTCGCGACCGCGCCGGCAATGCCCCCGTCCCTGGCGCCGCAGATACCCGCGGCATTCACGGCAGACGCAACTCCGCCGCATACCGATCTGCCAACCACGAAGTCGTCCACAGGGGCAAACGGACTCGAGACGACGCCGCCAGCCGGCACCAGCCCAGCCGGCGCGGCCTCCAGGGGAGGGGATTCGCATTTTGAAGCCTTGGCCCCGATGTGCGTCAGCGGCTACCTCTCGTCGCTCTCTCCGTCGGACCGCGCCGCTCTGGCAATGGCGATGAAGACCGGAGCCGGAGTCCCGGCAGAACACGATGGCCGGCTGCTCGCGAGAACCCGGACAGCATTGGGGCGCAACCTGGATCATTCCGAGAAGGCTAGGCTGCGGAAGGCCCTCAAGACCGAACTGGGCGCCTAGCAGGACATTGGACCCTGGCTTTCGCTCATGCCGACGTAACCTGCCAAGTGACTCTCGTTGGCGACGGCATTTCTGGAAACCCGGAAGCTGCATCTCGGGTGACTGGAAGGACGCAAGTGAGGTGCAAGCGAGTGGAGTAGCATGGTCTCCAGGCAGCTACGCCCCACTCCCATGCTGCGCACAGCCAACATCATCGGCTCCGGTCCCAACGGCCTTGCGGCGGCCGTCACGCTGGCGCAGCGAGGCGTTGCCGTCACCGTCTATGAACGCAACCCAACCCTGGGCGGCGCCTGCGCCAACGCTGAGGTCACCCTGCCCGGCTTTCATCACGATCTGGGCGCATCGGCCTTCCCCCTCGGCGTCAGCAGCCCCTTCTACCGCAGCCTTCCCCTGGCCGATCACGGCCTGCGTTGGATCCATCCCCCTGCTCCCCTGGCCCACCCCTTCGACGATGGCTCCGCGCTCACGCTGGAGCCGAGTTTGGAGGCTACCGTCGCCCAGCTCACCCCCCGCGACGGCCGTGCCTGGCGCAAGCTGCTCTCCTCACCCGTGCGCAACTGGGCGCGGCTGATCGAAGACGTTACCCAGCCGCTGCTCCGGGTTCCCAGCCATCCCCTGGCGATGGCGGCCTTCGGAGCTCCCGCGCTGTTGCCCGCTCAGCTCCTGGCC
>JAKART010000329.1 GCA_021819255.1 Acidobacteriota bacterium | reverse complement strand
TCCGATCTAGTGCGTCCAGGTTCAATTGGAACGCGGGGAAGATACCCAGCGCATTCAACCTCGTCTCGGTTGAAAGATACTGCGGCAGCAACAGGGTGCTGGCCGGCGAAAAGGCGAAGGCCTGGTCCAGCAGCCCGGGCGAGACCCGCGGCAGAGGCTCGGCGCTGATGCTGGCGATCTGTGGCTTGCTCTCTCGGTTCCAGTACTTCAATGCCGCCTGGTCGTTGCCGTCCAGGAAATAAAGGGTCGCCAGGAAATTCAGGGCATAGCCGTCCTGTGGGGCCAGACGCAAGGCTGCGCGCAACCGCCGTTTGGCCAGGGAGTTTTTCTTCTGCTTGAAGGCGACTCCGGCTAACTCCTCGGGAAAACGCACGTCCCTGGGGGCCAGCCGCTGTCCTTTCTTGAAGGCGAGCTCCGCTTCCGTCCAGTTTCCAGCCTTGGCCATGGCCATGCCTTGGGCAAAGTACGTGTCAGCGGTGCGGGGCGGCTTCAGGGCCGGTGCTTGGGTGCTCTGGGCGCGGGAGCCGAAGCTGCCAAGGATCAGGATGCAGGGAAGAGGCCAGCAGACCCGGGAGCGAAGCGCGGGGCGGGCTGCGGCAGCAGTCATTTCAGGTCGGGAACGGCGAGCAGTGTCCAATTCTTCGTGGCCCTCCACTCGCGTTCAAACCGCAGGCGATCCATCTTGAGAAGTTTACGTTGCGCCGGATCATTCACAAACAGCAGACGCTGCGGGTCATCGACCCCAGCCACTACGGTGTAGTGCAGCTCCGAGTCCCCCAGGGGTTTGAGCGCGACGATCAGGGGGCGGCCTTGGGCGATTTGATGCTGGATGTCTTTCCAGTCACCCGCATAGGCAAACGCGCAATAGCCATGTTGCTGGAAAAACTTCGCCATGCTGGTAGCGCTCACGCCACGCCGTCCCGGCGGCAGCTCACGCAGAATGGCGGCAGCGTTTGTGGAGGTCTTCTCAGGCTGGTAGTTCTTCTTTTGCCAGTATTGCATCACCATGGCGACGCACGCATCGCCGCAGGCCTGCTTTGTCTGGCGCACGAAGGGCACATCCAGCCACATGCCGGCGGTCCCGGCTCCCAAGGCTGCGCCGCATGCGCCTATCCATAACGCGACCGGCAGCGCGACCGGCAGCGCGATCGGCAGCACGAAACGGCGTTTCATATTGGCCCTCCATGGAGAGCCTTGGGAGCGGGGATGGGCGGCAGATTCAGCCCCCACGCAGCGTGGGTCTCGACTCTGACCGGCGCAACCACCGGCTTGAAAAGCTGGTGACTGCGCCGGCGGCGCCTGCGCTCTCCGCTCGCTCCCTGGCGAATGATTAATGGACGGCTACGATAATCAGGATCAGCGCGGCAACGCCAACCAGGATCAGGAGCAGATCGTGGTTGCTGATCTCGCCTGCGGCGAACTCATTCTGCACCCGGGTGGCGCGTGAGGCCAGTTGCGCCAGCTCCTGGTCGCTTAGCCCCGCGATCGCCTTCTCCACCTGGACCGGGTTCATATGCGCCTTCTGCAGGGACTCCCGCGCTTCCGCGGAGCCAAGAAATCCTTGCAGCGTATCGATGTTCTGTTGCCGGGCCTGGGTTGCGTCCTGCTCTGCCCGCTGCAGATCCATGGGGCCCACCACGTGTTGCGTTTGCCCAAGAACCATGGAAGGGACGGCGAATGCGAGCACTCCAACAGCCAGCGCACGAGTTAGCTGCCAGAAACGTGAGTCCATACTTTACAACCTCCACAAGAAGACTAGATTTGAGTGCCGGGAATCCCGGCGGGTCAAAGAGCGCCTCCGCGCAAGGCCGATGGCGTCATTTTTGAGAATGCCTTATCGTAGCATCTCGCGCTTCCGTTTCAAGCACCTAGGATGCGTCTTCCTCATCCGTCGGTTTTCTGGCGATGCGGTTTTCCATCGCCTTTTGCTGCGTCGTCCAAGGCGCAGGCTTTTGTTTCGGCCCGGCTCCACAGCCATCCGCCAGGGTTGTTCCTGGAGGAGAGGGTTGTCTGCCGCTGGTTCTCACCTGAAGAGGCGAGGTTCGGCCGGCCCGTGCATAAGGTCTTTGCCGGGGAGCCGGCTCATGCAGGCCAGGGACGCGCTCGCCGCCGAATCAAACGCTCTCTATTGGGCCAGGGAGAGAAGACGGGCCACTGCGGCCGGGATGATCTCCAAGGCGCGGTCGACCTCGTCGCGGGTCGTCAGGCGGGAGAGAGAGAGCCGCAGACTTCCCCGAGCCTCCTGCGCTGTGAGTCCCATTGCGAGCAGGACGTGCGAGGGCTCCGTGGCGCCGGACTGGCAAGCCGCGCCGAAGCCGGCTGCGATGCCCTGCAAGTCGAGCGCGATCAGCAGAGCCTCGGCATCGACATCCTCAAAGCGCAGGTTCGTGGTGTTGGGCGAGCGGCGTTCCGCGTCCCCTGCCGGCCCATTGACGCTGCAGCCGGGGATGGTTGCCAGCAGGCCGGACTCGAGGCGGTCGCGCAGCGCGGCCAGTTCGCGATCCTGGTGGGACGCGAGCCACTCCTGCGCCAGTTCAGCGGCGCGGCCCAGGGCGACGATGCCGGGCACGTTCTCCGTGCCGGCGCGGCGCTGGCGCTCCTGTGGGCCGCCGTGGAGCAGCGGCGCAAGATGAAGGCCGTTGCGGATGAAGAGAATGCCGGTGCCTTGTGGGGCGTACATCTTGTGCCCGGAGATGGAGAGCAGATCGACGTTCTTGAGCGCCCCGCTGAGATCCAGAGGGAGCTTGGCCGCGGCTTGCACTGCGTCCGTGTGGAACAGGATGGCGGGGTTGTAAGCCTTGGCGATGCGGGCCAGCTTGCCGATCGGCTGGACGGCTCCGGTCTCGTTGTTGGCGTACATGATGGAAACCAGTTCGGTGTCCGGACGCAGCGCGGCCCGAAATTCCTCCGGCTCGATAACGCCTTCGCGGTTTGGCGCCAGGAAGGTAACGCCTGCGCCACGCCGCTGCAGAGCCTGCGCGGTGTAGAGGATGGCGTGGTGCTCCATCTCGGTGGTGAGCAGGTGCGCGGGCTGGCGCTTGTCCAGGAAGGGGCTCAGCACGCCGTTGAGCGCCAGGTTGTCGCTCTCCGTGCCTCCGGAGGTGAAGACGATCTCTTTGGCCGAGCAGTTCAGTAGCCGGGCGAAGGACGCGCGGGCATGCTCGATGGCGGCGCGGGCGCGCTGGCCGGCGTGATGCGTCGAGCTCGGATTGCCAAAGCTCTCCATCCAGAAGGGGCGCATGGCGTCGACGACCTGGGGAAGAACCGGGGTGGTGGCGTTGGCGTCGAGATAAATGCGCTGCATCACTCCATTTTAGGTCGGGTTGATAGCCGTCACTGGACTGGGCGGAATCGAGTCGTCCAGATCGGGTTGATGGAGGATGTATTCGGAGCAGGAGTCGGCGGAGGCATCTTGCGAACCCACATCTCTGAGAAACCGAGATGCGGGGCACCCGGGTGTTGTCTTGGGTAAGAGAGTCAGAGGCGTGGGGCTGGAATCCTGCGCACCCAAAAGTTATGCGGACGGTCGAAGGCACTGCGCGACGGGGATGGAGAGTTGGAAACGAAGATGGCCCACCCTTACCGCTGTTTGCGGGTCAGGATTGGGCCGGGGAGCGGTGGTTCGGTTTAGATCTACTTCAGCGGTTCGATAACGGCTGCGATGTCGATGTGGCGGGTGCTGTGGGGAATGTCGATCGCGCCGAGCATCCGAGGAG
>JAKART010000328.1 GCA_021819255.1 Acidobacteriota bacterium | reverse complement strand
TCCGATCTCGGGGCGGTCAAGGATCCCGCCTACTCCTCCGTGTCCTTGGCCAGCGCTGCCGTTCCCCATTGGTACGCTCCCGGCTGGAGCAGGCCGATGTGCTGAAGAACGCGATGAACGTAGTTCCGCGTGATATCGGCTACCGTCCGAGGTTGGTTATAGAACGAAGGAATGACGGGGAAGATCGTAGCTCCGGCCTGGGCTGCGGTCAGCATATTTTGCAGGTGGATCAGGCTGAGCGGCGTCTCACGCACGCAGAGCACCAGGCGGCGGCGCTCCTTCAAGCAGACGTCGGCCGCGCGTTCGATCAGGTTGCCGGCCATGCCGTGGCAGATGCCGGCCAGAGTTCCCATAGAACAAGGGAGCACCAGCATCGCATCCACCGGGTAGGAGCCGGAGGCGATGGAAGCTCCGATATCCTCGTGCGCCAACAGCGAGATCTTAGCTGAGCGCGCGCCGACGAGTTGCTCGACGAGCTTGTGGCGGCCGCTGGCTCCTGTCTCTTCCGCCAGAACGCGCAGCGCGCTGGGCGAGACGACCAGATGGATGCGGGCGACGCGCGGATCGGCTTCCAGGGTGCGCAACATCTCCACAGCTAGAATTGAGCCGCTAGCGCCGGTCACCGCCAGGATGATCGTCAGTTGGTGTTCGCCGGATTCGTCGGCGTTGGGCTCCTTGACGCTGTGGAAAGAGTCTCTGAGGTTCATCGTCCTCTATTGTCGCGCAGAAATCCCGAGCGCGGCGCAAGACACTGAAAATCTGCAACCTGAGGGAGATTGCCGCACCGGGTCAAGGCTGCATTCCTCCAGCGCGCTCGGCGAGGCCAGAATCCAGCTTGCCTTGCGGCTCGCCGGCGAGGGCAAAGGCGATCATCGTGGCGCCGTGCCGGCCAGAACATTGCTCGGAGGCCGCGATCAGGGTCTCTTCCTGGCCGCGCCAGCTCTGGTCCATCTCGCAGCGCGCGACCTCCTCCGAGGAGGCATTCACGAAGCACAACTCGCACACGCTCAAATGGCCGTCCACATCTCTCACCGGCGGTCCAAAGGTTCGGCACGCAATCGGACGGGCAGCGTACAGATCGCAGGTCTGCGTGGCCGGATCAAGCAGGGGACAGGGCTCGTCGTTGGCAAACTCCACAAAGGCTTGCTCGTGCTCTGGCTGGGTAAAGAGCAGCCCGCGGTCTGGGTTGCCAGGGAAGGTGGAGCGAAGCCTCTCCCGGGAGAGATGGGCGCGCTGCAGAATCCGCTCTGCTACCGCGGACGGTGCATGGGCCAGTCCGGAGCGGAGCACCTCGGCGTCGAACTGGGTGATGGCGAAGGCGCCGACGCAGCACTGCGCGCAGCCGGGCCTGCAGGCCAGAGACGGCCCGGAGCGCTCCGCAGCGGAACGGAGCGCAGCATCGACCACCGGAAGAATTGGGAACAGATCCGCCATCAAGCCCTCTTTTTCTCCGAGCGCGCCAGGCAGCGGCGAGCATCCGCCGGGATCGGTCGGCAGGGGCAAGCCGAGGTTCCTCGGCGGATCTTCCGTGAAGCATCCGCCCCGCTCAACCCTCCGCCAGCACCCGGGCGAAGATGGCGTCGATGTTCTGGAGCTGACGCCGCACATCGAAGGCCGCGGCGATCTTCTCCGCGGAGAGCCGCGCCCGGATCTCCGCATCGGCCTCAATGAGGGCGCGGAAGCTGACGTCGTTGGTCCAGGCGTTCATGGCGTGTTCCTGGACCAGGCGGTAGGCATCCTCCCGGCTCATGCCGGCCGCGGCAAGGTCGATGAGCAACTGGCCGCTGAAGACCAGGCCGTTGGTGGACTCGAGGTTGCGGAGCATGCGCTCCGGATAGACCAGAAGACGCTCGATCAGCGTGGCGGTGCGGTCCAGCAGGTAATCGGCCAGCGTGGTGGTGTCGGGAAGGATGATGCGTTCGGCGGAGGAGTGGGAGATGTCCCGCTCGTGCCACAGGGCGACGTCCTCCAGGGCCACCTGGGCGTTGCCGCGCATCACCCGGGCCAGGCCGCAGATGTTCTCGCAGGTGATGGGGTTGCGTTTGTGGGGCATGGCGCTGGAACCCTTCTGTCCGGGCGAAAAGAACTCCTCCGCCTCGCGAACCTCGGTGCGCTGCAGGTGCCGGATCTCGAGTGCGATCTTGTCCAGGGTGGAGGCCAAGACGGCCAGCGTGGCGATGTAGGCCGCATGCCGGTCCCGCTGCAGGACCTGGGTGGAGATCAGGGCGGGTTTGAGCCCCAGTTCCGCCAGGATGGCGGCCTCGTGCTCCGGGTTGAGCTTTCCGAACGCTCCCACTGCGCCGGAGATCTTGCCCACGCGCAGATCCTCGGCGGCGGCGTCAAAACGCTTCAGGTTGCGCCCCATTTCGGCGTACCACAGCAACAGCTTCATGCCGAAGGTGGTGGGCTCGGCGTGGACGCCGTGGGTGCGGCCGATGGTGGGGGTGTGCTGGAACTCTGCGGCGCGCCGGCGCAGAACCTGGCGCAGGCGGAGGATTCCCTCTCGAATGAGCGCCGAGGCCTCTACCAGCGCCAGAGCCTGCGCGGTGTCCACCACGTCGGTGGAGGTGAGGCCGTAGTGCAGCCAGCGGGCCTCCTCCCCGACAGACTCAGCTAGGGCCGTGGTGAAAGCCAGCACATCGTGGCGCGTCTCCGCTTCGATCTCATGGATGCGCTCCACGGTGAAGCAGGCGCGCTGTTGAAGAGCGGTGACGGCGGACGAGGGCACGATGCCGGCGCGAGCCAGGGCTGTGGTGGCTGCAATTTCCACCCGGAGCCAGTTTTCATACTTGCGTTGTTCGGACCAGATGGCGGCCATCGCCGGCCGGGTATAGCGAGCAATCATGCGGTAACTCCAAGGAAGGAGAGCTTGGGTTGAAGATGGGGCAGCGCCACTCTCGTTCCTTCAGGCCCATTTCAAGAAGCTTGTTAGACATCTTCAGTCTAAATGGAGGCTGGTTGCGGGCTGTTCCAGCCACGGCAAAGGCCTCAGCGTCGCTTCTACAGGCATGTGCAGCGCTGAGGATGTGCAGTTGGAAAGTCTGCTGAGGGTTGAGAGTTCAGAGCGGTTTCCCCGCCCGGCGGCGAAGCATCTCCCTGCGTTTCACCTCAATCAGAAACTCATAGAAGCTGTGCAGGGTGCTGTACATGACCCCGGCGGGACCATCCAGAATGGCGCCGCGAACAAACATCATGTAGCACCATTTGATCAACGGCCTTGCGGGAAGCTCATAGAAGATAGCTTTTTGGGCAACCCGGCGTTGGTGGAAGTCGCGCGCGAACAGGGCCTGCGAGAGAGAGGCCCCGTGGGTCGCTTCTCCGTTGGCGAGCAGTTCGGCTTCTTTGCTGGAGTAGGAGTTGTGCTTGGTCACCCAGTGGGTGATGCCTTTGGAGAAGGCCAGATGATCGAAGGCTGCATGGAGCTGGCGGATCTCGCCGCTGACCTGGACGACTTCATTGATATTGCGGGTGTACTGCGCTTGTCCGACACGCAGTAGCCGCACGTAGTAAGGGGTCAGTTGGGCGTGCTTGAGCCACGTTCCCCAGAGATAGTCGCGGCGGCGGATGCGAAAGGCGGAGACGGAAAGGGGAGCGGCCGCGACGGCGATGGGCATCTCCGCGATCAGCTCTGGAGTCGGCCGTTCATCGGCGTCGAGCACCAAAACCCATGGATTCCGGAAAGGAAGTTGCAAGCCGGCGTTGCGCTGCGCGGCGAAACCA
>JAKART010000327.1 GCA_021819255.1 Acidobacteriota bacterium | reverse complement strand
CGAGGCGCTTCCCGCTTGCTTCCAGCTTTCTCCTTGCGGACAGATGTCCCAAAGAGAGCTTTGCGGCATCTCATCGATCGCATCGGGCAAAGAACTCTGGCGAGTTCCCTCTGGTCCGGGAAAACGTCTCGGGAAAAGCCGAGAACGCCGGATAGGGAAGATACGCCAGCCTCGAGATTCTCATGCCCGGTTAGAAAGGTCTCTTGACAGAGGGCAAAAGGCCTTCTGGAAGGCGCATGGTGATGCGCCGAGCCGGGATGTCGACCGAGTCGATCCAGGCCAGGACGAACGGGATAAGGATGGGATCGGCGCCGGCTTCGGCTTCCACCGAGAGCAAGGGCGCGGCGTCTTGCAGGCGGGTGCGGCCGTCCGGAGTGGTGATGAACTCAACCCCCGTCACAGTTCCGACGGAGCGGGGAGACGCAAAGGACTCCAAGGCGGCGGAGTTCCATAGAGTGCAACCTGTCAAATCTCCGACGAAAAAGGAGCCGGGGTCAAGTGAGGGGAGATCGCCGCCGGCAATGACCAAGGTATGTCCGGCCAGGGCTTCGGCTGCCGAGATCGAGCTGCAACCGGAGAGCCTGAGAACAACGCGTCCGGCATTTCTCCCCGAGGGAAACCAGTGGTCTTCGATCCGCTGGGGTGCGGCTTTGGGCAACGGCTGAGCGGCGGCTGCCGCAGCCAGGAACACTTCGCGCTGGATGGCGAAGATTCCCGGGAGGTCGCTGAGCGGTTCGGCAAGGAGTTCACCGCGACGTCCTTGCGGCCGCAGCAGGCGGGCGATGGGAAACCAAGGCGCGTCAGAGATCCTGGCCTGCATGGATGCCTCCTGGGAGTTTGATGGGCAACTCAGAGTTTGCCAAGAGTTTCCTCAATCGATTGTGCGCCTGTGTCTTGCACTTTTTGAGCCGGCTGAGCCTCGAATCCGCCATGCCGTGGGCATGTTTGAGCCAGATGCTTTGGGCAAGACTGCCCCAAGATCCCTCCCGAGAAGCCCCTTGAGGCGCTCGGTCTCGGCTAGCTCGCATTCGCTGAGTGGGGAGGCGCCTGACGGTGGAATCGCCATGCAGCTTAGGCCCCGTGGCAGGGGATGCCGCCTGGGGGGACCCCTTCGTTGGACGATTCACTGGAAAAGATCGGCAATTTGAGGGCGAGCAAAACACGGAGCAAAACACAGAGCAGGCCCCGAAGCGGTCCCCGAAGCAGGCCCCGAACGCGGAACGAAGCCCAGGAGAACGAAAGCAAGATTGCAGGCTCGGCCATGATGAGCGTCGCAGGGAAATCTCGCCTAGCTCAGAGCGTCTTGGTCAGCTTCGACGATATCCAGCGAGAAACGGTGCTGGAGCTTCATGCTGGCGGCGCCAAGGATGGTGCGCAGAGAGCGAGCCGTCCGCCCCTGTTTGCCGATCACCTTGCCAATGTCGTTGTTGGCGACATGCAGGCGAAGAACGACGGAGTTTTGATCGCTGATGACTTCTACCCGGACCGCGTCGACATCGTCGACCAAGGCTCGTGTGATCTCAGTCATCAGAGTTTGCATCTCCGAGACAGCTAGTTTGTTGTCTTGAAGTGGATCGGAAGAAGACACTCTTACACCTCTAGAGAGAAATCCGCTAGCACCACAGCACCAGCCGCTTCTCCAGGGTGGGAGGGTCCCGTTGGTTGCCGCTTTGAGGTGTGGCGCAGAACACAACAATGCGGTCCAAACCCTGCAATCCAGTTCGAAAGTTCTACGTTTGAAAACATCAAAACGGCGGTGTTAGCTTGAGCGAGTCTACTGCAAATGAGGCGGGTTAAACGATAATCTTTGGATCCGCGCAAGCGGCACGAAAGTTATCTTTGGGATGATTACCTATACGGCAGGAGTTGCCTCTGCTGCGGCGGTAGTCACATCCGGGGCAGGGGTCGGCGCTGGGGTGCCGGCAATCGCAGGCTGCCTGGCCAGAAGTTTGCTGACGGTCTCGGAGAGCTGGGCGCCCTTGGCTGTCCAGTAATCGATGCGATCACGCTTCAGATTCACGGTAGCCGTGCTGGTCCGGGGGTTGTAGGTTCCAACCACTTCCACCGAACGGCCGTTGCGTGCGCGGTCCTTTTCAATAACAACAACGCGGTAGTGGGGCTGCTTGCGGGCGCCAACGCGCGCCAGACGAATCATCAACACAGGGTAGATCCTCTCCAAAGGCAGTGGTGTTCGTATCGGGGGCCGCGGTCGGCAGGTTCGTTCAAGGCGGGAGCCCAAACTTGGGCTTTGACCTGGAGGGGTGCACAACCCACCCAGGCCGGTCCAAGGGCAAGACCAGAGCAACCGGCCGAAGCAAAAGTCCGAACACCTAAGTATCGCGGATTTCAGCAGCTTTCGCAATGGGAAAAGAGGGGCTCTGGCAGAGAGGCATGAGCTGCCGCTCGGTCCCGGAAGGGGTGATGCGGTATGGGCCAAGCTTGCAAAAAGGCTTTTGGGGAGGGCGGTGCGTGAATTAGAATTCTTTAGTAACACAGCTTCCATACCTTTCGGCTGGAAGAGCGCGGGCGAGTCATGCCTGGAAGGGGGATCGGTTGACAACTCTCTACAAGTCTTACGAGAGTGTCCCGGTGCGAGCGGCGGTGCGCTTTCCGCTGCATTTGGAGCTTGTTCTTCACACCGCTGACAAAGAGTACCCAGGGGTGACGGAGGATGTGTCTGCCAATGGGCTGCTGTTCACAGCACCGGAGCTTCCGCCGGTTGGAGCGGAGGTTCGGTTTGAGCTAACCATGCCGGCGGCGATCATGGGCGGCGCCGTTGATGTTCTGCTTCATTGCGTGGGGCGGATTGTTCGCCACCAGCGGTTGGAAGGCAAGTCCATGGCCGCGGCGGTCATCGATGAATACTCGTTTAGAGGCTGAGCAGTTATGAGTGAAGCGTTTGACGACCACGATGCAATGAAGCGGCAGGATGCCCCGGAGGGAGCCAAGCCGGATCTGGATCCCGACGGATTGGGCTCCGACAGCGATATCGATGAGGACGGGGGCGGCATTCGAGTGATTCTGGCTGACTCCCAGGCGATCTACCGCGTGGGAATGCGCAAGGTCTTCGCTCTGGAGGATGACATCCGCGTGGTGGCCCAGGCGGAGACTCTGGAGAATCTCTACGTGGCTCTGCTGCGCTTTCCAACCGATGTGGTTCTGCTGGAAGGGCACCTGATCGCCGGCACTGTGGATGCAATTCCCGAGCTGCTTCGGCGCGCGCCGGACGCGAAGCTGATTGTGCAGATCTCCTCCAGCGACGAGGGAAATACGGTGGAGCTGTTCCGCCGCGGGGTGCGCGGGGTGGTGCCGCGGTCAATCTCCCCGGACATGCTTGTGAAGTGCGTGCGCAAGATCGCCGCCGGCGAAACCTGGATCGACAATCAGTCCATCAGTTGGGTGATCGACGCGTATCGCGAGCAGGCGTCGATGCTGACCAACCCCAGGGCGCAGCCGCGGCTCTCCGAGAAGGAGCTGGCGATCATTACTTGCATCACCCGCGGCATGAGGAACAAGGAGATCGCCTTTCAGATTGGAACCACCGAGCAGGTGGTAAAGAACTATCTGCGCAAGATCTACGACAAGCTGGGGGTGGCGGATCGCTTGGAGTTGGCGCTTTATTGCCTGCACCACAAGATTCTGCAGTCGAACCCGGGCGCGGCGGAGGCTCCGTTTGTCGATCCGGGAGTTCCTTTGCGGGCCAAACTGTAGAGGTAGGCCGCCGGAAGGGA
>JAKART010000326.1 GCA_021819255.1 Acidobacteriota bacterium | reverse complement strand
CTGGAATTCACCGCTGCAGTCGAACAACGGTGGAAACGCCGAGACCGCGGGTAGCAGAGGCCGAACTCCCTGGTAGCGAAATTGCTGAATTACATAATGTGCGACCCCCAGAGAGCGGAGCTCCTCTTTGAGCCGGTACAAATCCTCCAGAGACAGCAGATCCGGATGCCACGTGGTGCGCACCTCATACTCCACGCCGCTGGCAAGCAGGTGGCGCAAGCTCGCCAGCGCGCGTTCCCCGCTGTGCTGCACGCCGGTGATGCGGGCATAGTCCGCAAAGGGCGCCTTAACATCGAAACCAAGCCAGTCGATCGAGAGCAGCAGTTGCCGCAGAGGTTCCGGATTCATGCCGGCAGTGTGCAGCCCAACACGGAAACCAAGCCTGCGAACCTCCTCGACAGCTTCCAGCAAAGCGGGCTGCAACGTAGGCTCCCCGCCTGAGAACACCACCGCATCCAGTAGACCGCGGCGGCTGGAGAGAAACGCGAGAACCGAGCCCCATGAGACCAGCACAGAGCCGCGCGCAGACGCCCGCGCCGGGCGCAACCCGGGGTTGTGGCAGTACGGACAATCCCAGGCACAGCCCTGGCAGAACACGGTAGCGGCAAGCTGGCCCGGCCAGTCGCAGGTGGAGAGGCGCGTGAGCCCTCCCACCCTCAGCTCAGTCGGTCTCTGTTTCAACAAAGCACTTCCGTTCGTGGTACTCACCCTGCTTGCCGCGGTTGAATGAGCTGACGGGGCGGAAGTAGCCCATCACCCGGGTCCAGACCTCGCAGGGCTGGCGTTCTTCGTCACGCAGTTCACAGACTGCCGGTTCGTTCATCGGGGTGGTCATCGCTGCTATGGAACCTCCTCTTTCGGATTGGAACGGTTAAGCTTGGATCGCCAGTTGTTTGCGAGCGATCAGGTCAGCATCGCATCGGGGACAGAAGACATGCTCGCCAGAGAGATAGCCGTGCTTCGGGCAGATGGAAAACGTTGGTGTAATCGTGATGTACGGCAGGCGGAAGTTTTCCAGCGCGCGGCGGACCAGCTTCTTGCACGCCTCGGCCGATGAAACTCGCTCGCCCATGTAGAGGTGCAGCACCGTTCCGCCGGTGTACTTCTGTTGCAGCTCCTGCTGCAGATCCAGAGCCTCGAAGGGATCGTCGGTGTAATTAACCGGCAACTGGCTGGAGTTCGTGTAGTAGGGCTGATCGGGAGTTCCAGCCTGCAGGATGTCCGGGAAGCGCCGCCTGTCTTCGCGCGCAAAGCGGTAGGTCGTGCCTTCAGCCGGCGTGGCCTCCAGGTTGTACATGTGGCCGGTCTCCTCCTGAAATCTCACGATCCGGGAGCGCACGTGATCCAGGAAGCGCAGCGCCATGGCCCGGCCGCGCTCGCTGGTGATGCCATCCGCATCCGAGCTGAAGTTGCGAATCATCTCGTGAATGCCGTTCACGCCGATGGTGGAGAAGAAGTTGCGCAGCGTGCCCAGATAGCGCTTCGTGTAGGGAAACAGGCCGTTGTCGATATGGCGCTGGATCTCCTTGCGCTTGATCTCCAGGCTGGCGCGGGCGATCTCCAACAAATCGTCCAGACGCCGCAACAGCCCCGCTTCGTCGCCACGATGCAGGTACCCGAGCCGCGCGCAGTTGAGGGTTACCACGCCCACCGAGCCCGTCTGCTCCGCAGAGCCGAACAGGCCGTTGCCGCGCTTGAGCAACTCGCTCAGATCCAGTTGCAGACGGCAGCACATCGAGCGCACCATGTTGGGCTCCAGGTCAGAGTTGACGAAGTTCTGAAAGTAGGGCAAACCATACTTGGCCGTCATCTCAAAGAGCAGATCGGTGTTTTCACTCTCCCACGGAAAGTCCGGCGTAATGTTGTAGGTCGGGATCGGGAAGGTAAAGACCCGGCCCTTGGCGTCGCCCGCCGTCATCACCTCGATGTAGGCGCTGTTGATCATGTCCATCTCCGACTGCAGGTCTCCGTAGGGGAAGGGCATGGTTTCACCGCCGATGATCGGCTGCTGGTTACGCAACTCCTCCGGGCAGGTCCAGTCGAAGGTCAGGTTGGTGAAGGGTGTCTGCGTGCCCCAGCGCGAGGGTACGTTCAGGTTGTAGATCAGTTCCTGAATGCTCTGGCGCACCTCCGTGTAGCTCAGCCGGTCCTTGCGCACAAAGGGCGCCATGTAGGTGTCAAAGGAGCTGAACGCCTGCGCCCCCGCCCACTCGTTCTGCAGCGTGCCCAGGAAGTTCACGATCTGGCCAACGGCGCTGGAAAGATGCTTCGGCGGCCCGGCCTCCACCTTGCCCGGAACCCCGTTGAGTCCCTCCGTCAGCAGCGTGCGCAACGACCAGCCCGCGCAGTAGCCGGCCAGCATGTCCAGATCATGGATGTGCAGATCCCCCTCGCGATGGGCGCGGCCGATCTCCGGTGGGTAGACGTGCGAGAGCCAGTAGTTGGCGACTACCTTGCCGGAGACGTTCAGAATCAGCCCGCCCAGCGAGTAGCCCTGGTTCGCATTGGCGTTCACCCGCCAGTCGGCGCGATCCAGATACTCGTTGATCGAGGACGCCACATCCACCAGCGTGCGCTGGTCGCGGCGCAGGCGCGAACGCTGCTCGCGGTAGACAATATAAGCGCGCGCCGTGGTGAAGTGATTGGCCGAGATCAGCACCTGCTCCACCACGTCCTGAATCTGCTCGATGTGCGGCGAGCGCTGGTGAAAGCGGTGGGCGATCACCTTCAGCGCCTGAATCGTAAGCAGTTGCGCCTCGTCCGCGTCGTAGGCTCCGCTCGCCTTGCCGGCGCGTTCGATCGCAGAGCGAATCTTCTCACCGTCGAAAGGGACGGTGGCGTTGCTGCGTTTTATGACGGAACAGGGTGGCTGAACAACCGTGTTGGACATCGAAGCTCCTCAAACGGATCAGCGATGTCACTGGTAGGACGCTGTGCAAGGGAAGAGTGGCGGAGCGCCAATAAGACCTGGCAAGCGACCCGCCGGTACACCCCGCCCGTGGACGTCAAAATCATTACGGCAGGTCTCCTGGCTCGCGAGTCGCCACCGCCATCCAGCCTTCCCACCCCTGCGGGGCAGTGACATCTGCAGATGACGGCTCGTCGCTTACAGTTGCGGGGGCAGCGTTGGCATCCACCAACTTCCCTCTTAGCCCCAGATATTGGGTGTCTGGGGAACCATAACGCTACTGAATGTATCCCCCTCCAACTTCCGTGTCAATAAATCCGAAGACCGACGATGTGCAAATCTACTGCAGCGCCTGGATCTACTCTGCCCTTCCCGCCATCCTTTCCCGCCATCGTTGACCTTCCTGAGGCAGGGCACTATATTGGGGATACTTTCTGGTGTCTGACCCCTTGGGCCAGACTTAAAAGGGAATCCGGTGAGAGACCGGAACTGCCCCGCAGCGGTAAGCAGGAACGAAAGCTCCAAAAACGCACTGGTTCAGCCATGAACTGGGAAGCAGGAGCAAGTAGGCGGCCTGCAAGTCCGAAGACCTGCCGGAAGGCGCGCCTGAAACAGGCGTGAAATGCACACGCCTCCGAGGGGAAGGCCGGGTGTCGCGGGTCTCACCACCGCTGCATTCTCTCGCTCTGCTTCCATGAAGCCGAAGAGGCGCCTGTCTTTGTCCGGGCGGGGGTGCGGGCTTATGCCGTACAAAGCCTGCATCTCTCACCGTCCACGGAGGCGCCGTCGTCTCTTCTTGACGGGGTGCGTGTGCCTGACAAGGGATCGACATCACGGACAAAGTCCTACACGTAGATCG
>JAKART010000325.1 GCA_021819255.1 Acidobacteriota bacterium | reverse complement strand
CTCGGCATCGACATCCTCAAAGCGCAGGTTCGTGGTGTTGGGCGAGCGGCGTTCCGCGTCCCCTGCCGGCCCATTGACGCTGCAGCCGGGGATGGTTGCGAGCAGGCCGGACTCGAGGCGGTCGCGTAGCGCGGCCAGTTCGCGGTCCTGGTGAGAGGCGAGCCAGTGCTGCGCCAGCTCGGCGGCGCGGCCCAGGGCGACGATGCCGGGGACGTTCTCCGTGCCGGCGCGGCGCTGGCGCTCCTGCGGGCCACCGTGGAGCAGCGGAGCCAGGTGAAGGCCGCTGCGGATGAAGAGAATGCCGGTGCCTTGCGGGGCGTACATCTTATGCCCGGAGATGGAGAGCAGATCTACGTTCTTGAGCGCTCCGCTGAGGTCCAGAGGCAGCTTTGCGGCGGCCTGCACAGCGTCGGTGTGGAACAGGATGGCGGGGTTGTAAGCTTTGGCGATGCGGGCCAGCTTTCCGATCGGCTGGACGGCTCCGGTCTCGTTGTTGGCGTACATGATGGAAACCAGTTCGGTGTCCGGGCGCAGGGCGGCGCGAAAGGCCTCGGGGTCGATGACGCCTGCGCGGTTGGGAGCCAGGAAGGTAACGCCTGCGCCGCGCCGCTGCAGCGCCTGCGCGGTATAGAGGATGGCGTGGTGCTCAATCTCCGTGGTGAGCAGGTGCGCCGGCTGGCGCTTCTCCAGGAAGGGGCTGAGCACGCCGTTGAGCGCCAGATTGTCGCTCTCCGTGCCTCCGGAGGTAAAGACGATCTCTTTGGCCGAGCAGTTCAACAGCCGGGCGATGGACGAACGGGCTTGCTCGACGGCGGCCCGGGCACGCTGGCCGGCGTGATGCGTCGAACTGGGATTGCCAAAGCTCTCCATCCAGAAAGGGCGCATGGCCTCGACGACCTGAGGGAGAACCGGGGTGGTGGCGTTGGCGTCGAGGTAAATGCGTTCCATCACTCCATTTTAGGGCGGATGGCCGTCACTGGATCTGTGGGAGAAAGGGATCGTCCAGATCGGTTTGATGTGGAAGTATGCGGGCAGCAGGTAGCGTAGTCTGCGGAGGAATCCTGCAAACCCACATCTCAAAAAAGGAGATGTGGGGCACCCACAAATTGCGCAGACGGCCGAAGGCGCTGCGCGACGGGATGGAGAGTTGGAAACGAAGATGGCCCACCCTTACCGCTGTTTGCGGGCCAGGAGTGGGCCGGGGAGCGGTGGTTCGGTTCAGGTCTACTTCAGCGGTTCGATAACGGCTGCGATGTCGATGTGGCGGGTGCTGTGGGGAATGTCGATCGCGCCGAGCATCCGAGGTTTGTCCAGGCTGAGCAGAGAGGTGGTCTCCAGGACGGTCTGGCTGACGACCGGCTCGGTGACGCCGAGGATGGTCGAGGTCTTCTGACTCGGCACGGTTGTGCAGGATGGAGTGAGCAACCCGGAAGAGCAGAGCCGCGTAGGCGTTGACCAGGGTGGAGAGATCGATGACGTCCGAGTCGGTCGAGCGGTCTGGGGATTGCGCGGAACCCAACACGACGTCCCACCTCCCTTCCCATTGGCCGCTGGATGCCATCAATGTCCTCTTACTGGGAGAGACGGGCAAGGCCGGGACGCACTCGAATATTTTTGTCCTTGGGAGCTTTCCGTCGGGGATGCGCCTGGAGGAACGGGCGGAAGCGCGGGGTGCAACCCCGGCCTGCCTCCGGTGTCCGGCGCGGCAGCGGGCGAGAGAGTGGCTTCTGCTGAAGCTGAACGCGCTGCGCGCGCGGCGCCGGGGCGGCGCTTGTGCTCCGCCCTCTTCGGATCTGTTTGGTTCTTCGAGCCGAGGGGTGGTTTGCAGGACGGATTCTTTCAGGAGCAATCTACTCATGGACCATGTCATGGATGATGCCGAGATGACGAATGAAATCGGCACAGGCGGGAAGGGTGGCAACGATGAACGTGGAGGCTGGATTCAAGGGAGGTGCGACGATGGTCTCGGAAGAGGTGGTGCGGATTACACGGGAGACGAACTATGGAACCTGGAGGTTCCAGAACGGCTGGAACCCGATGCACATCGTCGATGCCGAGGGCTGTTACATCATCGACGCCAAGGGAAAGAGGTATCTGGATTTTTCTTCGCAACTGATGTGCATGAACCTGGGCCACAAGAATGCGGCGGTGGTGGCTTCCATCGCCAGGCAGGCGCAGGAGTTGGCCTATGCCATGCCCGGCTATGCAACGACCGCACGGGCCGAACTCAGCAAGCTGCTCCTGGAGGTTTTGCCCGAAGGGCTGAATCGCTTCTTTTTTACCACCTCCGGCACGGACGCGAATGAAGCCGCGTTCAAGATCGCGCGGATGTACACCGGAAGGACCAAGGTGATTGCGCGCTATCGCAGCTATCACGGTTCAACCGCGGGCAGTATCGCGGCCACCGGCGATCCGCGGCGCTGGGCGATGGAGCCGCGCGGCAAAGGGCCGGGCGTGATCTTCGGTCCGGAGGTGAACTGCTTCAAGTGCCCGATGAAGCATACCTATCCGGGCTGTGGCGTGGCCTGCGTGGACTATCTGGAACACATGATTCGCAATGAGAGCGATGTGGCCGCGGTGGTGGTGGAACCGATTGTGGGAACCAATGGCGTGCTCGTGCCGCCGCAGGAGTACATGCCCAGACTGCGCAAGATATGCGATGAAACCGGGGTCCTGTTGATTGCCGACGAGGTGATGACCGGCTGGGGACGGGCCGGCGAGTGGTTCGCCATGAATCTTTGGGGGGTGACGCCGGATATTCTGACCACAGCCAAGGGAATCACGTCAGCCTATGTTCCGCTGGGATTATGCGCCACCAGTGAGAAGATCGCAGCCTTCTTCCAGGATCACTACTTTGCGCATGGCCACACTTATGAGGCGCACCCGATGACGCTGGGGCCGGCGGTGGCGACGATTCAGGAGATGAAGCGGCTGAGATTGGTGGAACGCGCCAGGGATCTGGAGCCGTTTGTGGCTGAAAAGCTGCATGCGCTGAAGTCAAAGCACAAGAGCGTGGGCGAGGTGCGCGGCCGGGGATTGTTCTGGGGCGTGGATCTGGTGAAGAATCAGACCACAAAGGAGCCGTTCAATACGTACTCCGATAAGGTCTCCGGCAAGCCGTTGCTGGTGGATCAGATTGCCGCCAAGACCCTGGCCGACGGCGTGATCCTTCAGGCCTGGGTGAGTCACTTTGTGATTGCGCCGCCGTTGATTATTGAGAAGGAGGAGATGGAGCGCGGGATTGCGGTGCTGGATAAGTGGCTGTGGATGGCCGACGAGCTGGCGGACGCATGAAGCCGGATCTCCTCGGCGAAGATGAGGCCGGTTTGGGAGATGAGCCGAGCAGGGCAGGTGCAGGATCAGGTTTCCGAGTGCCGATAGAGCCTTTCAGCAGTTGCCATGGCCGCTTCCTGCGCGCGCAAGGCTGGGCGCTTCGCCCGCGGGAAGCCGGCGCTACTCTGCAAGCTGGTTGCGAATGGCGAGCAGTTCGGAGTGGCGCTTGGGAGTGGTCTTGGGGTAGGAGAGTTGGAGGCTCTTCAATGACTCCAGAACGATGGCGGCGATGATCAGCCGGGCATTGTCCTTGTCGTCGGCCGGAACCGCGTACCACGGCGCATGGGCTGTGCTGGTCGCGCTCAGGCACTGTTCAAAGGCTTCGGTGTACTGGTCCCAGAACTTGCGCTCCTGAATGTCAGCCATGCTGAACTTCCAGTTCTTGGCCGGATCGTCGATGCGGGCCAGAAATCGCCGGCGCTGCTCCTCTTTGGAGA
>JAKART010000324.1 GCA_021819255.1 Acidobacteriota bacterium | reverse complement strand
CTTGCCGTCAATCCGCATCCATCTTCCACCCGCGCCACGCTGGAAGACAAAACGCTGGAAGACAAAACAAGGCTGCTTTCATCTATAGTTTTGTCGGCGTCCATGCTTCGCATGGAGATCGCGCCAAAAGATCCGCTTTGCCGGTAACGGCAAGCCAGGCACGCAAGGCCATCGAGGGAATCATGGAACCAAATCCGCTCAGAAATATGCGTCGCGACCTTTTGAAGTTTGCCGGACTGGGAGTTGCGGGCACTGCCGTCGGCGTCATGCCGCGCGCCTTGGGCCAAGCGTCCGGCCAGGCTGGCGCTGCGGCGTCGACCGGGCAACCCACAGGGGTGCTGGATGTGCGGAGCTTCGGCGCCCTCGGCGACGGCCACTCCGTGGATACGCCGGCGATCAACCGTGCCATCGAGGCCGCCGCACAGCGCGGCGGCGGCACGGTCTACTTCGGGGCCGGGCAATACCTCTGCCATTCGATTCACCTCAAGAGCAATGTGGGGCTGTATCTGGATCACGGCGCGGTGATCATCGCCGCCGACGCGCTGCCGGAAGGGCAGCCCGGCGGCTACGACTCTCCAGGCCCTCCACAACCCTGGGAAGCGTATCAGGACTTTGGCCACAATCACTGGCGAAACAGCCTGATCTGGGGCGAGGATCTGCACGATATCTCCATCTCCGGGCCGGGGCGCATCTGGGGACGCGGCCTGGTGCGGAGCAACGATCCGCGCAGCCGCCGTCCGGCCGAGCAGCGCGTCGAAGGGGTCGGAAACAAGTCCATCAGCCTGAAAAACTGCCGCAACGTGCAACTGCGCGACTTCCAGATCCTGCAGGGCGGCTGGTTTGGGATCCTGGCCACCGGCGTGGATAACCTGCTGATCGACGGCTTGACCATCGATACCAACCGCGATGGCATGGACATTGATTGCTGCCGGAATGTTCGGATCGTCAACTGCGCCGTCAACTCACCCTGGGATGACGGGATTGTGCCCAAGAGCAGCTACGCGCTGGGTTATCTGCGCCCAACGGAGAACATGGAAATCTCCAACTGCTATGTGACCGGCGCCTATCAGTTGGGCACGGTGATCGATGGGACCTGGAAGAGGTTCGATGCCTCCGCGCCCAAGCGTGCGCCGCAGGTAGGCCGCATCAAGCTCGGCACCGAGTCCAACGGCGGATTCAAGAACATCACCATCTCGAACTGCACCTTCGATCACTGCCAGGGGCTGGCGCTGGAGACGGTCGACGGCGCCCATCTCGAAGATGTCACGGTCACCAACATCACCATGCGCGGCATCGTCTCCGCGCCCATCTTCCTTCGCCTCGGCAGCCGCTTGCGCGGTCCCGCCGGCTCAACCAAAACCGGCACGCTGCGGCGGGTGATCATCAGCAACATCATGTGCTCGGACGCATCTTCAGAGTATGGCTGCATCATCAGCGGGGTTCCCGGCTACGCCATTCAGGATCTCCACCTGCACAACATCTACATCCAGCATCGCGGTGGCGGGACGAAGGAGCAAGCCGCCATCACCCCACCGGAAAACGAAAACCGCTATCCGGGTCCGCACATGTTCGGCCCCATGCCCTCTCAGGGCTTCTACCTGCGCCATGTGAAGAACGTGAGCCTTTCGGAGATTGAGATCTCTGCCTTGACCGCGGACGTTCGTCCGGCGATTCTCATGCAGGATGTGCAAGGCGCGGATCTGTTTCACATCTGGACGCCATCCGCGTCGCCAGTTCTGGAGATGCACGACTCCGCCAATGTGGACGCCCTCTGGGTGCGGGGCCTGAAGGACGGAGCCCAAAGCTGACCCGGATGAGTTCCGGCGCAAACTGAACAGGGAACGGCCAAGGAAAGCCGGCGGGGAAATGCTGGTGCTTCGTGCTTTTCATCCGGCAGGTCTCCCGGTCGCGCAGCCCGGCCTATCCCCCGAGAACTCTGCCGCGCGCCACTGGACGGAACCGATTCCCGAACGATGGGCTCATTGGTTGACGCATCGGCCTCTTGGATGCGGAGCCGCACATCCCAGGCTACGGTCCGAACAGCCCCCGAGAGAGCAGGTAACGTCTAGCCCACCCCTCCATCCCTCTAGAGAGGGCTCTTCGCAGGTAGCATACCTGACTTTGCATTCCATGCAACCAATTGATTGTGAACGGAATATGGCCTCTTTGCCGGAATGGTACTGTTCCAGACCTTGCGCCATCCCACGACAGCCCATAGTCTGGCCGAACCTTCGTTGAACCTCAGAAATTTGACGAATAAACTCTCCCGTTCGGGGCCGTTAGCGTTCTTTGACCCCTTCCGGCCGGATGCGCTCGGCTCAGGGTTCCTTGCATTCGCAGCTGGGGCTGAAGGCAAAGAAGACTCACTCCCAAAAGAAGCTGCTCAAAAATCAGGAGGAAGTCCGTGAACGATCGGAACGAGGCCACCAAAGCCGCTGACATCTCCAGGCGGGAGTTTCTTCGGAACGGTTCAGCCGCCGCAGGGGCCGCAATCGCCTCCACCGTCATTCCACAGGGTTTGGCTGAAGAGGTGAAAGGAAAGCGACCGAACATCGTCTTCTTCTATACTGAGGGGCAAAGGGCGGATGCCCTCAGCCTGGCCGGGAACCAGATCCTCAAAACGCCGCACCAAGACCGCATCGGGCGGGAAGGCGTCTATTTCAATAACTCTTTCTGCACCAATGCTTTATGCGCCCCGGCGCGAGCCGTCGCCCTTACCGGTCTTTATTCCCATACTTCGGGCGCATTGGACAACCACACGGAAGAACCGCTTCCGGCCAGTATTCCCATCTTTACCGATCTGCTGCACGAGGCCGGCTATGACGTCGCCATGGTGGGGAAAGCCCATGCCCCCAACGGCGTCCGCGAGCGCTACTGGGATTACTACTTTGCATTCAACGCCCCCGCGACTAACTATTACGCTCCGCGTGTATTCGAGGGTCATAAAGGCGTCATGGGAGTGGAGAAGACTTTCAGAGGCACATTCCGCGATCAATTCCCGGACAATCCGGCAATGGATTGGACGGGGGTTTACGCCGACGACCTGTTCACAGATCGCGCCCTCGACTGGTTGAAGGAAGAGCGCGACCGGCCCTTTTGCCTTCTCCTGTGGCTTCAGGCCCCTCACGCACCCTTCTATCGCCCGCGCCGGCATTTGAACATCTATGACGGAGTTCCCATTCCGAAGCCGGCGACCTTTGATGATGATCTCAAGGGATATCCGGGTAAGCCGCGCTGCTTCGCGGATGCCCAGAACAAGATCGGGACGATTCAAGACGGAAACTGCGCACGGTCTCTGGAAGAGGTGGTTAAGGACTATTATGCGGGAATCGTCGCGGTCGACGACAACATTGGAAGGGTGTTGAGTTTTCTCGAATCTTCCGGACAGTTGGACGATACTGTTGTCCTGCACAGCTCCGACCACGGTTTCTTCCTGGGCGAGTGGCGTTGCTACGACAAGCGCTTCATGCATGAGCCGTCGATTCGAACCCCGGCGATGATCCGCTATCCAAAACTCTTTCGCGCCGGAACCAAGGTCGACGAGATGATCCTCAATCTCGACTTCGCGCCCACCCTGCTTGAACTGGCCGGCGTTTCCATTCCAAGCGCGATGCAGGGAAAGAGTCTCGTAAATCTTGCGCAGGGCAACGGAAGCCAATGGCGCCAGGATTGGCTTTACGAATACTTCGAATACCCTGGCGCGCCGCAGGTACGACCCAACCGGGGAGTGCGAACCGACCGTTACAAATTTATCCACTATTTTGTTGCACCTGAGGAATTTGAGCTTTACGATTTACGGACCGACCCGGGAGAGAAA
>JAKART010000323.1 GCA_021819255.1 Acidobacteriota bacterium | reverse complement strand
CGATCTAGACGCGCGATCTGATTACCTGGAAGATCCGCGGGCTGGGCTTCGACATGCTGCTCTCCGGGCAGGTGCCGGGCGAGCTGGGACGCGCGCTGCACCAGAGCGGGCTGATGTCCGCAAGCCATGAGATTGACCTGTGGGCGGTGCATCCCGGCGGCCGCTCGGTTCTGGATGCGGTGGAGCGCGGGCTGGAGCTGCCCGCCAGCGCGCTGGCGGCGTCACGCAACGTGCTTTCGAGCTTTGGAAACATGTCCTCGGCCACGGTGATGTTTGTGCTGCAGGAGATCATGCGGCAGGCGCGGCCCGGACAACTGGGCTGCGCGATGTCCTTCGGCCCCGGACTGACGGCGGAGACCATGCGCTTCCATGCGGTCTAATGGGAAGATCGACTTCAGCCGCCGCGTCTCTCCCCGCGAGCTGCCGGAGTGGATGGACGGCGAGTGCAGCTATGAGCAGTTCCGCGACTGCCTGCGCAGCCTGGAAAAGGTGAATCGCCTGTTCCTCGGCTACCGGCCCACGCTGAGTTGGCTCCAGCGGATGCCGCGGGAGAAGCAGGATCCGATCTACATGGTGGATGTGGGCAGCGGAGGGGGCGATCTGCTGCGCCGCATTGCAAGCTGGGCGTCCAGACGGAAGATCCAGGTACGGCTGACCGGAGTCGATCTGAACCCGCTGGCCGCGCGCGCCGCCGCGGAGTTCACGCCCCGGGAGCTGGGCATCACCTGGGTGACCGGCGACGCCATGGCGCATCGGCCGGACCACCCCATTCACATCATCGTCAGCTCCCTGATGGCGCATCATCTGGAGGACGAGGAGATCGTCGCGCTGCTGCGCTGGATGGAGAGTACGGCTACGAAGGGTTGGTTCATCAACGATCTGGAGCGGGCGGAGTGGAGCAGCCGGATGTTTGGCCTGCTCCCCTGGCATCCCATGGTGCGCCATGATGGGCCCGTGTCCTTCCGCCGCGCCTTTCGCCACGACGATTGGCGGCGGCTGCTGGCCGCGGCGGAGATTCCGCGGGAGGCTGTGACCATCGAACGATGGCGGCCGGGACGGCTGTGCGTAGGGCGGTGGAAGTGAGGCCGGGCGGGCTGCCATCCGAATCCACGCCCGGATCGTCCAATCTGGAAGAAGCCACCCATGCCCACCACCACGCTTGTTGCGCCCAAGACCTCCGGTTCCAGGTTCAAGATCATCCTCTGGGTCTCGCTCGGCCTCATCACGCTGTTTGTTTTCATCACCTCAGAGCTGTTCCTGGCCACCGATTACCCGATGTACCACGCCTACCGCCTGCAGGTGATCGCTGACCGCCAGCTTCTGATTCCGCATACCCTTGCAGGGCTGACGGCGCTGCTGGCCGGCCCCTTCCAGTTCTCCTCGCGATTTCGCCGGAGTTACATGACCGTCCATCGTCTGCTGGGGCGACTGTACGTGATCTCCGTCTTTGTCGGCTCCTTCACCGGCATCGCCCTGGCGGCGGGCCGTCCGGGATTGCCGGGAACCTCCATGCAGGCGGCGGCCTGGATGGTCTGCACCACGGCCGCTTTCATCACCGCGCGCAACGGCCAAATCACAACGCATCGCCAATGGATGGCGCGCTCCTATGCGGTGACGTTCACCTTTGTCTCCAGCCGCATTCTCAACCTCTGGCCGGCGTACTGGAGCCACCTGGGCGACGTGCTGGCCGCGGTTGGGGTCATCGCCTTCACGCTGGCCTCTCTGCTGATCGTGGACCTTAGCCTGAGCTGGCATGAACTCACCACCAGCCGCAGGGCCGCGGCAGGTGGTGAGATGATCGAGTGAGCAGGGAGACTCCAGCAACCTACCTCGGAAAGCGAGTCCCTTCCAGATCCGAGGTGACCACCGGGCCCGAGCCCCCGAGTTGACCCACGATCCGGACCACCGCCGGCTCCGCGCCCTGGCTGATCCAGACCATCACATCCTTGGGCTGCAAGCCGAGCAGGGATGCAATCCATCCCGTGATGCCGCCCAGCTCCGGATGAATGCGGAAGACCGTTGCTTCCTGCTCCTCTCCGTTCCGTTGGAACCGCTGCCGGCTATCCGGCGAGATCCGCAGATGAACCAGCCGGCCGCCTTCCACGGGCGCCACCATCTGCACCTGGAACGGCGCGGCATCGGGAGGAACGCTCAACAGCAGCGTGCCAATGAAGCCATTCGTCAGGTCGGCAGGCAGATTCATATGCCGGCTTTCGACACGCGTCTGGCCGTTCCACCCCGGGGCGCGGCCGCTCACCACGCCGGTCCTGACGTCCACCGTAAAGTCGATTGGCCGCGCAAAGAACGGTCCTGTTTGAAGATGATGGTCGCGCAGCAGGCGGAACACACCCTTCTGGCTGAAGGTGGTCTTCTCATCGTCGATCGATCCGTCCAGAAAGCGAAAGGTCAGGCGCAGGGTGACATCGTCTCCCTGGACAGCCTGAGAAAACTCCACCCGCCCGAGAGTCTTGCCGGCCTGAGAGCGGATCACCATCGAGCAACGCATCGGACGTTGGATGTGCCGGACGGGAATCTGCTCGGCCGGCGCTGGGATGGTCCAGGCCAGCGCCGGCAGAAGGCACAACAGTGCAGGGAAGATCCTGATTCCGGGTTTCATCCTTCCCTTTGGACGCAGTGGCTGGGCAGGCGCATCTTGAACTCGACGGCCGGGACGCGACGGGCGCGGCCGGGACGCGCGATCGGACGCCAGATGACGATTCATTCATCATCGGGGTCGAAACTCCCTATCCGGCGTCTACTCGGCAGAGACAATCCCGCAAGTGAGCCGATGGGAGATTCCAAGCGTTGAGGAGACGTGTGTTGCAGGACGAGGTTCTGGTCTTGGGGGGTGGGGTGGCCGGATGCGCTGCTTCGATTGCGCTGGCCCGCAACGGATGCGCCGTGAGGCTGATCGAACGCGAGCCGACGCCGCGGCATAAGGTCTGCGGGGAGTTTCTGAGCGGCGAAGCCCTGGAAGATCTGAGTGTTCTGGGCATCGACGTTGTGGCGCTGGGCGCTGTTCCCATTGACTACGTGCGTCTGGCCGCGGCGAAACGGGCCGCCGAGGCGCCGCTTCCCTTCCCTGCGAAGTCGCTGACCCGCAAGACGCTGGACACCGCGCTGATCGCCGAGGCGATCGAGGCCGGGGTTCGCGTCGAGCCTGGGCGCAGCGTGCAGTCGCTCACGCGCAGCGCGGAAGGCGGTTGGCAGGCGCGGCTGGACAATGGCGAGCTCTGCGAGGCTCCAACCGCCTTTCTGGCGACAGGAAAACACGACCTGCGCAGCCATCGCCGGCCCGACGATCCGCAGCGCTGGGTAGCCTTCAAGATGTACTACCGGCTTGCGCCCGCGCAGGCTGCCGAGCTGGCGGGCGCCTCCGAGCTGATGCTCTACCCGGGAGGCTACGGCGGCATCCAGCCGGTCGAGGGCGGCATCGCCAATCTCTGCTGGGTGGTGCAGCAGCGGCATCTGGCGCGCGCCGACTATCGTTGGGACCGATTCCTGTTGAAGATGCAGGAGGCATGCCCGCATCTTGCGATGCGGCTGGCCGGGGCTGAACCTTTGCTGGAAAAGCCGATCTCCGTCACCCGAATCCCCTACGGCTATCTTCGGCCCCGCACGGAGCCTGGGCTCTACTGCGTCGGCGATCAGGCTGCCGTCATCCCCTCATTCACCGGCGATGGCATCTCCATCGCCCTGCATACGGCTCGCTGCGCTGTGGCCGCGTATCTGGCCGGCCAGCCCGCGCCGCTCTTCCAGCCCCGCCTGCGCTCCGCGCTGTTGCCCCAGATGCGCCTGGCCGATTTCGCCGCTGCCGGCATCA
>JAKART010000322.1 GCA_021819255.1 Acidobacteriota bacterium | reverse complement strand
TCTAGACCATTTTCCCTGATGATGGGTGTACGGAAGCGGGCGTTCAGTGGCGTTTTCATTGAGGAAAACGCCCACAGGAGTCGTCCCCTTGCTTACACCTTCAGGGAAAATGGTCTAAGGCTGGTGTTTTTCGGCGGCTCGGGGCTATGGGTATACTCGAAGCGAACGGAGGCAGGGCGGCTTCACTGGCCTACTCCGGCGGAGGAGGAGAAGCGAGTGCATCTTGATTTTTTCCATAACAACTCGACTCGTTCTCTCTTTCCAAAGTTCAGCGCAGCCGGCGCACGCGCGGCTGGCGGGCAAAGGCTTTGTCGAAGGTGAGAATCTCTCGCACGCCCTCGGCGAAGGCAACCTCGGCGATCAGGCGGTCCGCAAAGCCTGCCCCGCCTGCCCGCGACTCCTTCAAGGCGCGTTCGGCCAACGCGTGTGATTCGATCGTCACACCATCGGTGCTGAAGATGCGTTCCAGCGTGTCGGCGACTCGCTCTTTGTCCCAGACGCCCCCCAGCACCCAGCAAAGCTCCGCCAGGATGAGGAGCGGTATGAAGATGCCCTCCCCTTTGCAAGCCGCCTCAATGACTCTTCGAGCCAGTTGGGATTGCCTGACATCATCGTTGAGATAGGCGCGCGCCCAGATATTGGTGTCAGCGGTCAGCACGGCCGGCACCTCGCGCCTTGGCTGCGTTCATCTCCTCGAAGCTCATCACGCGCGTAGGCTTTGGCCCCGAGTCCGCCATGCGCCATAAGTCTTCAATGGTGTAGCGCACGGGTTCAATCTGCACCGGGCCGCTGGCGGGAATGCTGAACCGAACGCGGCTGCCCTTTTCAAGCCCCAGCCGCTTCCGCAATTCACTGGGAAGCGTGATCTGGCCTTTGGAGGTAACCGTGGCCTCGATGGTCGTAACCGAGTTCCGGGCGGTGGAAGGCATCTCAAGCTCCTCCTTACATAATAGCCTCTGACGCCTTACCGGCAATAGGCCTCATTTCACGATTCAGGCTGGATCAGTCCCCAGAAGTTCCTGCAGGAGTGACCTTGCCTGACGCAGCTCGGAGTTGATCTCTACCTTGCGGTTGAACTGATCTTACTTCCGCATCCGCGCTTCCAGCCTCTCGCACACCAGCCGCTGCGAACGGATGCGGCCGCCGCGCACCTGCTCCGGAGCGTCCATCAACACTGAAAACACTATAAGACTGGCGACTTCTGGTCAAAGCTCACAACACAGGTCACAAAATGTAGCGGCTCAGGTCCTGATTCTTGACGATGCCGGCCACCTGGCGCTCCACGTAGGCGCGATCGACCGTGAGCACCCGCTCCCGAGCCGTTGCACAGTTGGCGCCGGCGGTGCGGCTTTCTTCGGTTTCTGCCGCGCAGCCAATCCCCGCCGCTCGCTCCTTCAGAGCGGGTAGCTCGGCCGAGGCCGGAACTCCGCCCTGGACGATGTCGGGAGCCGAAAAGCTGATCTCATCCAGCACCTTTTCCATGATGGTGTGCAGACGCCGCGCGCCGATGTTCTCCGTGGTCTCATTCACCTGAAACGCAAAACGCGCCATCTCCTGCAGGGCTTCCGGAGTGAACTCCAGCCGCAGCCCCTCGGTCTCCAGCAGAGCCACTGCCTGCTTGACCAGCGAGGCGCGCGGCTCGGTGAGGATGCGCAGAAAGTCGTCTACAGTGAGCGGCAGAAGTTCCACCCGGATCGGGAAGCGGCCCTGCAGCTCCGGAATCAGGTCACTGGGCTTGGAGACGTGAAAGGCTCCGGCCGCGATGAACAGGACGTGGTCCGTGGCCACCATGCCGTACTTGGTGTTCACCGTCGTGCCCTCGATGATGGGCAGGATGTCGCGCTGCACTCCCTCGCGGCTGATGTCCGGGCCATGCCCCCCCTCGCGCCCGGCGATCTTGTCGATCTCATCCAGGAAGACAATACCTGAGTCCTCCACACGCTCCACGGCGATGCGCACAATCTGGTCCATGTCCAGCAGCCGCGACTCCTCCTCCTGCACCAGGTAGTCAAAGGCATCGGCAACCTTCATGGGCCGCTTGCGAGTACGTTGCCCCAGAATGCCGGAGAGCATCTCTTTGATGCCGCCCTGGTCCATCTCTTCCGGCAGGTTGCTTACCACCTCGATCTGCGGCTGCATTCGGTCGCGCGCTTCAATCTCGACCATTCGGTCATCCAGCCGGCCCTCGTGCAGTTGTTGCAAAAGGCGCTCGCGTTCCTCCCGGCGCACGGCGTCGCCATCCGCCACAATGGAGAGGTTGCGCGCGATCAGCGCCGGTTCGCGGCCAGGATCCCCGGGGGACTCATGACCGGCGGAGAACGGCTCTGCCGCGGGCCGGGAAGACTCCGCGGATGGCCGGTCCGCGGACTTTGGACCAGCGCCCGCGCCCTGGGCGAGCAGAAGATCCAGCAGATGCTCTTCAGCGGCCCGCTCGGCGCGGTCTTCCATTTCGTCCAGCTTTTCCTCCCGCACCATATCGATGGCAATCTCGGTCAGATCACGAACGATCGCCTCCACGTCCCGCCCGACGTAGCCTACTTCGGTGAACTTGGAGGCTTCCACTTTGAGAAAGGGAGAGTTGGTGAGCCTGGCCAGCCGCCGCGCAATCTCCGTCTTGCCCACGCCCGTGGAGCCGATCATCAGGATGTTCTTGGGCATGATCTCCTCGGCGAGATCCGGAGGCAGCTTCTGCCGGCGCATGCGGTTGCGCAGCGCGATGGCCACCGCGCGCTTGGCTGCGGCCTGGCCGACGACGTACTTGTCCAGCTCCGCTACGATGCCGCGCGGCGTCATCTGATCCAGCGAGAGCGCCGGATCCTCCGCCGTGCTGGGAAGATAGATGGCCACTAGAGTCTCCCTTCCACTACTCCGTCCGAAGTTCTTCCATCGTGATGCTCTGGTTGGAGTAGATGCAGATTCCGGCGGCGATCCGCATGCTGCGCTCCACGATCTCGCGGGCGCTCATCGGCGTGTTCTCCAGCAGGGCCGTGGCCGCCGCCAGCGCATAGCTACCTCCGGAGCCGATGGTGGCGATCAGGCCATCGCCCACCGCGTCCGGCTCGATCACATCGCCGTCGCCGGAGAGCAGAAACAACTGCCGGGCATCGGCGACGATCAGCAGCGCCTGCAACTGGCGCAACAGCTTGTCTGTGCGCCAGTCCTTGGCCAGTTCCACGGCGCTTCGCCCCAGATTGCCCCCGTACTGCTCCAGCTTGGACTCAAAACGGGTGAACAGAGAGAAGGCATCCGCCGTGGAACCCGCAAACCCCGCCAGGATCCGATCGTTGTAAAGCCGCCGGATCTTGCGCGCCGAGTGCTTCATCACCGTCGATCCCAGCGTCACCTGCCCATCGGCGCCCATCACCATCGCGTCGCCGCGGCGAACGCAGATCACCGTGGTGGAACGCACCCGGCGGCCATCGGCCAGATCCAGCGGGTGACCGGCCAGATCGCGCCGGCGGCCATCGGCCGGCTTGTGGGCCATCGCGCCGCCGCTGAACTGCCATCTCTTTTTTCTCATACGCACATCGCAGTATAGAGCAGTTCCCTCTCACCCCGCCCTGGGGGCCGCGCGGCGGCATGGGCGGGCAAGCGCGCTGCAACCGGCGCGCGAACCATCTGGGGAACCTCCACACCGCGGCGAAGAGCCCGCTGCTGGGCTATGCTGCTGGTAGTATCCACCCGCGGACAGCACCACGGACACAAGCCAGAAGCGACCTTGAAACCGATTCTCCAGCAGCCGATCTTCCATCAAACAGCCAGCCTGACGCACAGTCTGACCGGCCGCCTGATCCAGGTCATGCGCCATCAGGATCCCCGGATCCTGGGCG
>JAKART010000321.1 GCA_021819255.1 Acidobacteriota bacterium | reverse complement strand
TCCGATCTTTCTGACCGGAAGCGTCAGCCTGGAGAGCGCCATCCAGACCGTGCCGGAGATTCCCCAACTGGATGTGCTGGTCAGCGGACCGGTTCCGCCCTTTCCTACCGAGATGCTTGGGTCGGAGACCATGCGGCAGTTGATCGAGCGCTGCAAAGGAATCTACACCCATATCGTCATGGATTCTCCTCCCTTGCTCTCCGTGACCGACAGCGTGATGCTCTCCCAGCAAGCCGATGCGGTGGTGATGATTGTTCGCCATGGCAAATCTACCAAGCATGCCATGCAGCGCGCGCGCGACCTGCTGCTCCGCGCCGGCGCGCCCGTCACCGGCATCGTCCTGAACGCCGTGGACATGAATAGCCCGGAGTATTACGCCTACTACGGCTATTACGGATACACCGGATACGCAGCGGCGGGCGTGGACAGCTCTGGGTGGGAATCCAAAAACGGGGGGGAGAAGACAGATTCTGCGCATGAAGCCGGCAGAGGCCCCGGCAAGAAGGATTCTCACAAAGGAGACATCGAATGAGCCGCCAGCGCCACCTTGAACGTTCCACCCCGCGGCCCGAGATCTTGTCCATTTCCTGGTCCATCCGCCTGGCCGCCGTCGTCACTCTGATGCTGATCGCGGCCTGTTGGGCTGGCAGCGCCCGGGCTCAGTTCAGTGGACCGGCAACATCGAGCACCTCAGCCTACAACCAGAATTTGGCGCCGACCACCGACAAATCCATTCTCTACCCCGGCGAGCAGAATATCTTGCTCGCCATCGGGGACCGGCTCACCATCCACCTTTTCTCCGACCCGGCTTATAGCCCGTCTGTGCAGATTAATAACGATGGCACCGCGCTGCTCCCGCTCATCGGCATTATGCACCTGGCGGGGCTTACGGTCACCCAGGCCGAAGAACTCATCGCGGAAAAGCTGGAAACCAAGGGCATGTACCGCGATCCACAGATCACCATCGATGTCGCCCAGTCCCCCAACCAGGCGGTCACGATCATCGGAGAGATTCATCAGGTCGTTCCGGTGGTTGGCAAGCGCCGCCTGCTGGATGTGCTCTCCGCAGCCGGGGGACTGCCGCCAACCGCCAGCCATGTCGTTACCATCGACCGTCCCGGAGTTGCCAAAGCCATCGTCGTCGACCTGGGAACAGACCCCATGCGTAGCGCCATGGGAAACATCCCGGTCTTTCCCGGAGACACGATCGTGGTCTCGCGCATCGGCATTGTGTACATCTTCGGCGCCTTCGGTACCCCCGGAGGAACGATTGCACTCAACTCCTATACCCCATTGACGCTCACGGAGGCGACGGCTCTCAGTGGAGGCATCAAATGGGAGGGCCACTTCTCTGATCTTCGCATCATTCGGACGGTCGGAGACCACCGCACCGTCGCGGTCTACAACATCAAGAAAGTTCTGGACGGGAAGGCCCCCGACCCAATCCTGGAGCCCAATGACATCGTCTACCTGCCCATCGTCTCCATGAAGGAATTGCTCTCCAGCGGAGGGATTGGAACCGTGCTTGCCCTTTTGTATCTGTACGTTACTTTTGCTTACTTACCCTAGGAAGCATCCTCCCCATGACGGCTCCGCTGCCACCTGATCGCCGCGCCGCCTGCCGAAGCGGCGATGAGCTTCCCAAGCTTCGTCTGGCTTATCTGGTCAGCCATCCCATTCAGTATCAGGCTCCCCTGCTCCGCCGCATCGCCCGGGAACCAGACATCGACCTAACCGTTTTCTTCGGCTCAGACCTTTCCGTGCGGGGATACAAGGACCAGGGCTTCGGCGTCGAGGTTGCCTGGGATATACCCTTGCTGGAGGGCTATCGCTCGGAGTTGCTCAAATCCTGGCGTGATACCGGCAGCATCTCGCCAGGCAGCCCTATCAGCCGGGGGATCTACAGTCGCCTGCGCCAAAGAGATGGCAGTCCGGCCTTTGATGCCCTGTGGGTGCACGGCTACGCCGGCGCCAACTCACTGCAGGCCATTTTGGCCGCCAACGCCCTGGATATCCCCGTCTTGCTGCGCGCCGAATCCTGGCTCGCGGACCGGGTCCGCAGCCGCTGGAAGCTGGGCTTGAAGCGAGCCTTCTTTCATCTCCTGCGCCCCGGCATTTCCGCCGTTCTTCCCATTGGGACTGCGAACCAGGCCTATTGGACCCACTACTTTGGAGAGAGCGTTCCACAGTTCCGCATGCCCTATGCGGTTGATAACCAGTACTTCGCCCGCCTTGCCCAAAGCTCTGCAACGCGCCAGGCAGAGTTGCGCTCTGAGTTCGGCATCCCTCCGGGCAGGCCCGTGATTCTCTTCGCCTCCAAACTCCAGGCGCGCAAACAAGCCGATCACCTTCTTGAGGCTTACCGCCTCTTGCTTGGCAACCCGTCCTCTCCTTCCACCCCTGCTCCCTTTGAGCACCCCTTTCTGGTGATTGTCGGAGACGGCGCCGAGCGCCCCCGGCTGGAGGAGATGACGCGGGATCTGGGGTTGAGGGATGTACGCTTTGCCGGATTTCGCAATCAATCCGAGATGCCCGCCTTCTTTGCTCTCGCCAGCGTCTTTGTGCTGCCCTCACGGCATGAGCCCTGGGGGCTGATTGTCAATGAGGCGATGGCCGCAGGTTGCCCGGCCATCGTCTCCAGCGATGTTGGCTGCCACTACGATCTGATCAGCGATGGGGTCGAGGGATGGGTCTTCCCCGTCGGCGATGTCGCAGCGCTCTCCGCTGCGCTGCGGCGCTGCTTCGCTTCGCCCCAAACTCCCCATCTCACGGGCCGCAACGCCCAACAGCGTATCCGCTCCTGGAGCTATGAAGAGGATGTCCGAGGCTTGCGGCAGGCGCTGGCTTGCGTCACAGGCTGGTTCAGAGACTGATACCCTTAACTTTTCTCCTACACTGCCGGCATCCTTGAACAGGCAGGAGAACAAAGTCTGAGTTGGACCATGGGGCCTGGCCTGTATCCAGGTTCCGATCCAAGATCGAATCAGGTGTCCCCGATAGGTTCCAGCCGCCCAACATCTCCACGGGAAGTTCCATGAGAGTTCTGCACATCGTCGGCTCCATCGATCCCGCCGCGGGTGGTCCTACCGAGGTCATTCGGATGATCATCCAGTTTCGTCCACCGGGCCACGAAGCCGAGGTAGCCACGCTGGATCATTCCGGGGCTCCGTTCCTCTGCGCGTTCCCCTTCCGTATTCACGCCCTCGGGACGGAGGGAGCCTCATGGTACTCCCCTCGGCTCATTCCTTGGCTGCGCGACAACCTCGACCGCTTCGACGGAGTCATTGTTCATGGTCTATGGGAGTTCACCAGCCTGGCCGTCCTCATGGCCGTAGCCGGACGCAAACCCTTCCTTGTCTTCACTCACGGCATGCTTGATCCATACTTCAAGCGCCGTTACCCGCTCAAGCATCTCAAGAAATGGTTCTATTGGGTGCTGGTGCAGCACTGGGTTCTGCGCACAGCCTCGCGCGTGATGTTCACTACCGAGTTGGAACGCGACCTGGCGACCCAGAGTTTCTGGCTTTGGCGCTGGAATCCTATGGTCGTCTCCTGCGGAGCCGATCCACCCGGCCTGCAGGGCGATGAACTGATTCCTGCCTTGTACCAGCGGTTCCCCGAGCTTGCCGCGACGGACCAGAGGCGTCGCTACCTCCTTTTTCTCTCTCGAATTCATCCCAAGAAGGGCTGCGACCTGCTCTTGCAAGCCTTCGCCAGAGTTGCGCCCGCGCACGCCGAGTTGCACCTGATCCTGGCTGGCCCCGACCCGACCGGAATGCAGCCCCAATTGAAGAGGATCGCCGAACAGGCCGGGGTTGCGGATCGCGTCCACT
>JAKART010000320.1 GCA_021819255.1 Acidobacteriota bacterium | reverse complement strand
TCTATGGCGACTGTCGACGCGATTGACGACGGTGAAGCGGTCAATCTTTCGACCGGGATTCTTACCAGCTTCCTTGAGTTTGCGGCGATGGCAGCAGAGATTGCCGGCTACCACCCTGAAGTCAGGGGGATGTCAGACAAGCCGGAGGGGGTTCATGCGCGCGGGGGGGATACCGCGAAGCAGAGATCGCTGGGCTTCGAAGCGAAGATTCCGTTTCGGGCCGGGATCCAAAGGGCGCTCGATTACCATTCTCGTAGAGCCTGACTTCGACGCGGCGGGAGATTCTTCCGGCCGGTCCTTCTGTCCTTGCTTGTAGCCTCTCCCCTGCGGACGGGCTTCCTGGGGCGGGCTTTCTGTTGCGTGTTCATTCCGCCCTGCGGACAAGCCCGCCGGGCAGCTCCGGCACTGGGGGAGGGTGCCCAAAAGGCTCGATCTGCGGGTCACACCCGCTTGGCAAGATCTCTGGCGTAAGGGGCAGCTCGATTTTTCCTTCTTTACCAGGGGATCGACTGGGCCATCTCTGCCCCTAAGCGTACGCTCTCCGCAATGCCGCGATCTTCCGGGTAGTAGTAGCAGGTGTCGGCGATCTGCAAACCCGCGATGGGTGTCCTCACCGGGGGAATCTTGGCTGCGAATCCGGGTTCGCAGATGGGCTGCCCGTATCGGAGGCGCGCCACCTTGGTGTCTCGGACGTCTTCCTGCTTCAGCTCTGGGTTGATCCGCTGCAGGCAGGCAAAGGCCTCAGCGAGGAGCTGCTGATCTCGCCACGAGAACTTTTCGTGAGTCGTCGGCATGTAATAAGGGACATAGATGATCGAGTCGGGTCCTTCCTTCCTTAGATTGGAGAACTCGATGACCCCCGGGATCTCGATGCCGGGGACGGAGATATTTACCCAGAAGTGCAGGGTGACAGAGCGCGCCAGCTTGAAGATGACGCAGATTACGCCGATGTTATGAATGGCAGCGTAACGCTGCTTCCAGTCTCCCGGCAGGTCTGGTACCAACTCGTTGACCAATGGCGTCGGCACCGTACAGATGACGGCGTCGGCGGCAAATACGCCTTTGGCTGTCTGTACGCCCGTGACGCGGCCCGCGGAGGCCAACACGCGCACGGCCGGGGTAGACAGGTGTATCCGGCCTCCGTGCGCTTTGATTCCGTCTACCAGGGCATTGACCAGCGTGATGGAGCCGCCCTCGATGTAACCCAGCTTCTCGTCCATCATATTGAAGCGGGACCGCCCGACACGTCGAATGCGCGTCCAGATCCAGGCGGCCGAGATGTTGTCAGCGTATTCGTAAAACTTGTGGTCGAAGAGGGGCTTCCAGAAGCGCTCGTAAATCTTTCGCCCACACCAGCGCGTGATCCAGGTCTTGGCCGACTCCTTCTCAATCAACGGCCAACGGTTTTTGCGCACGCACACAAAGGCAAACAGCCCATAGCGTGCCTTCTGCAGCAGCGTCAGCCCAGGGTAGCGCAGCAGCGAGACTGGGTCTCCCCAAGAGTGCAATTCGCCGTCGAAGTACCCCATGGATGTTTTGCGCCACACCATCTTGTCCGCAATGCCCAACTCCCTCATCAGTTCAAAGGTTGGTACGTCCGAGGTGCAGACGAAGTGGTAAAACCGCTCTGTCGAGAGGCCGCTAAAATCGAAGTGGCCGGCCATTCCGCCGGCATCCGGAGCCGCCTCGACGAGATCCACGCTATGCCCATCCTTGGCAGCGCGGTACGCTGCCGCCAGCCCCATCGCTCCCGCCCCGATCACGACTACCCGTGCCATCAATCTCCTCTTATCCCCGGGGCCAGCGTGGCCTGGGCTAACCTTACCGCTTTCCGTTTCCTTCAAGCCATGTTGCGCCTAAGCAACATGGCTTCAGCCGAATGGCGTGTCTACTTCCTTGCCCTTTTGGCCTTATCCCCTCAAGGATTTTGCGGAGGACTATAAACACCGTTGCGGACGGCCTCGCGGATGGACTGGGTGTTGATGTCATACACCCCGTCCTTGATCTGACGGCGGAGTACCGGATTCGCTAACGCTTGAATGGCATCGCTATCCTGTTCTGCTGCGCGACCCTGCCACTGCGTTCTATAGTTGATGACGAGCGCCTCCTTTTTGCCATGGAGGAAGCGAGCCCCCGCCATGTCGCTTAGAGAACCGAAGGCTATGGCGATCGCCAGCGCCAGACCGACGGCAGCGCGGCGGAGATCCCTCCGCCCAACGAGCGGGAGCAGCGTCTCAACGGCGAAGATGTAGGTGAAGGCCAGAAACAGGTTCGAGTAGATGCGATAGCGCGAGGCAAGGCTCTGCGCCAGTCCAAGATCCGAGCGCAGGCCCGAGACGGCAAGCGCGGTGATCAGGATGAAGAGCATCGAGTAGAAGACCGGAGGGTTAGTGCGAAAGTACTTTAGCTTGATGGAGAAGAGAAAGACGCTACATAGAAGAACTCCAAGGAGGACCGCCGGTGCGATGGAGGAGAACCGCGCCGCGGAGGATCCCATGAAGGAGATTGCATACAGCAGGTTGAGATGCGCTAATCCACTGGGGCTTCCGCCCGCTACGCGTGCTCCCGCTGATGGGGGGATATAGCGGAAGAGGTAGAGCAGGAACATCAGCGTGGCGGCCAACGTCCAAAGGGCCATGCGCTTCCAACGCCTTGATTGGAAGAGCATCAGAAAGCCCACAGGAGCTGCGAAGAAACCGCTGGGCGAAGAGGCGATGGCGAGAACCAGGGCAGCGCACGAGGCCGCAAACCATGGATAGGGTTCCCTGTCCAGCCAATAGATGGACAAGAGCGCGAAGAGGACAACCCCAAGGTTTTGCAGAGAGCAAGAGGAGAAGTCGAGGGCAGATGCGTATTGGAGCTGCATGACCAGCCACGCAACCGGGGCAAGGAGGGTCCACCTGTCAGTGGTGTTGGAAGGGGAGAAGCGCGCCATTCGGACGACGACCAGAAAGATGCATAACGCCAGGAGATTGCCGAGCATCACCAGCGGCAGAAAATGCACCTGACCTTCCAGGAGGTATTGGCCAAAGATCACGGCGTTGTCGAACATCAGCTTGTATCCGTTGTGCTCCCGCGTCAGCATGAGCAGGAGCCTGGCTGATGGGGAGTGGTGCTGGCTGAGCCAGCTAGCCAAGTCAAGGACGATTTCGTAGTCGTCGAGGATAGGGATGCGTACAGCGTCGCGCCACAGGATGAGGTAGAAAGCGCCGATCGGGGCAAGGATAAGGGCAAGCGCAGCGAGCTGCTTGAGCCGCTGCGGCCAGGGTTCGTTCACGGAGCGCATCTCTCATTTCTATCATCTGTTTAAGAGCGTGGCAGTGGCGCCCAAGTTTACAATTGCCGCAGGGTCTTCGTTGCATGTGGAAGTTTCTGGGTTTAGCGTTCGTACATCGTTTCCCGGGTGACCCGAAACGAAACAGGCCATGATTGACTCAACGCCGCTCTTCGTCAGCGTCTCCATCGTCTTGTATCGGAATGATCCGGCGCAGGTGAATGCGGTACTACGCAGCCTCCATTGCAGCCCGATTGCGGTCGCCGTGACCGTGGTGGACAACTCACCTGAGGATGTTCTCCGACCCGTCGTGGAGGCCGCGGGAGCGGAGTATCTCTTCAACGGGAGGAACGTTGGATTCGGTGCGGCGCATAATATCGCCATCCGCCGATACGTTGGCCGCTCTGCCTATCACCTGATCCTGAATCCGGACGTGACCTTCGGGCCAGAGACGATTCCGGCTCTCTGCGGCTTTATGCAGGAGAATCCCGGCGTCGGCCTGGCCATGCCGAGGATTCTGTACCCCGACGGGTCGGAACAGAGGCTCTGCAAGTTGCAGATCGGA
>JAKART010000319.1 GCA_021819255.1 Acidobacteriota bacterium | reverse complement strand
CCGATCCAGGGCCGACAGCTCGCGGGTATGGGTGCGAGCGTAGACCATGCGGCCAACCACGCCGAAGAGCAATCCTGCGAGGATACCGTGGGAGACCATCTGCACGACGGCGCCGGAGAGACCAATCTGATTCAACGTCATCAAGCCCAGCAGAATAAAGCCCATGTGACTGATGCTGGAGTAACCGATGACGAATTTGAAGTCCTTCTGCACCAGGGCGACCATCGCGCCGTAGATGATGCCGATCACGGCCAGGACGGCGAAGACGTCACGCCAGGATCCAAACCCGAGCACGTGAAAGCCCCATGGACCCAAGCCGAGAGGGAAGAGCGTCATGGCGACTCGAAGGCATCCATAAGCCCCGAGCTTCATGACGACGCCGGCCAGAAGCATGGAAGCAGCAGTGGGCGCGGCGACGTGTCCGGTAGGGGCCCAGGTGTGAAAGGGCCACATACCGGCAAGAACGGCAAAGCCGGTGAAGACCAGAGGGAACGCCCACATCTGGAAGTGTGGCGAGAAGTGGTAGCCAGCCAGGTAGTCCAGGGAGAGGCTTCTGGAGCCGGAGCGGACATAAGCGGCGACAAGACCAACCAGGACCATGGCGCTGCCGACGAAGGAGTAAATCACCAGCTTCATGGCCCCGTACTCCCGCCGCGTTGAGCCCCAGATGGCGATCAGGAAGTACTTGGGGATGACGACAATTTCGTAGAAGACAAAAAGGAGGAAGAGGTCGTAGCTGAGGAAGACGCCGTAGACGGCGCCGATGAGCACCAGGTAAAAGGCGAAGAACTCCTTGACGCGAACGTCAACATCCCAGGACAGAAGAACGCCGCAGATGCCGATAACACCGGTAAGTAGAAGCAGAGTCAGGCTGATGCCGTCGGCTTTGAGGGAGTATTGGATGCCCAGGGATTGAATCCAGGGAACGCCGGCGACGGTGAACATCTGGCCGGAGCGATGCTGGAGAAATCCCATGAGAGCAAGCGAAAAGGTGGTGACGCTGACCAGCAATGCCAGCAACCTCGCCAAGGTGGCGCTGCGGCTGGGCAACAGCAGAAGCGCCAGTGCTCCAAGAAAGGATAGGTAGATCGTCCAAGCAAGCATAATCAGAAAGTCCGCAGATGTAGCGCCATCTGGATGGCGGTGTGGTTGACGACGCCGAGGATCAACTGGGGATAGAGACCCAGAACGAACATGAGCCCGATCACGGGGATCAGCGCGAGGCGCTCGCCGAGGGTGAGATCGGGCAGATGCGCCCACCGCTCGTTAAGTGGACCGGAGAAGACACGCTGCAGGATGCCCAAAATGAAGAGGGCGGTGATGAGCAGGCCGATGATCGACAGCGAGGCGGCCCACATCGTGAGAGGGAAGACGCCTTTGAAGATGAGAAACTCTCCGACAAAGCCATTGAGGCCGGGCAGGCCGAGAGAAGAGAAGAGCGCAATGCCCATCAGTCCTGTGAAGACGGGCACGGCCTTGCGCAAGCCGCCGAAGTCATCCAGGCCACGCAGACCGCCGCTGCGGTGTTCCAGCATGGCGACAAACCAGAAAAGGGTGGCGGCGGTAAGTCCGTGGTTGAACATCTGCAGAAAGACGCCATTGATGGCGGCAAACTTCTGGCTGCTGAGCAAAGGATCGCCGCCGGTGAATCTGACCACTGTGAAGATCGCCAGCAAACAGTAGCCCAGGTGGTTGATGGAGGAGTAAGCGAAGATGCGCTTGAGATCCTTCTGCGCCAGAGCGGTGTAGGCGGACAGAACAATGGTGGCCACAGCGAGCCAGAGCAGGAGGTTGAGCTCGCGCTGCATCTCCGCGCTGAAGATCGGGAGCAGGATTCGCAGGAAGCCGTAGAGGCCCATCTTTGACATGGCTCCGGTCAGCAGAATGGTCACGCCGGAGGGCGCCTCGGAGTAGGTGGAGGGCAGCCAGGTGTGGAAGGGAAACAAGGGAACCTTGACTGCGAAGCCGAGCAGAGCTCCGCAGAAGATGATCATCGCCACATGCTGCGGGGTTAGAAGATGCCAGTTGAGCCGGGCGACCACAGCCGGCATGAGAGTGCCATGCTGAGCCATGGTGGCCAGTTCGGTAAAATCGAATGTTCCCGTAGCCAGGAAGATGGCCAGGAAGGAGAGCAGCATGGCCACGCTGCCCACCATGGTGTAAACCAGGAACTGCATGGCGGCTTTGGCGCTGCCCAGGCCTCCCCAGAGCTTGACCAGGAAGAAGGCAGGAATCAGGCCCAGTTCCCAGAAGATGAACCAATGGAAGAAGTTAAGGGCGGTAAAGGTGCCGAAGAGGCATGCCTGCAGGGCCAGAACCAGAGAGAAGTACAACCCAACCTTGTGTTCGACATGCCAGGAAGCGAAGATGCTGATGGGAGCCACGAGGGCGGGGAGCAGGAGCATCAGCAGGCCGAGGCCATCGATTCCAACGCGGTAGTCAACATGGAGCGAGGGAATCCACGTATGGATCTCCTGAAACTGGAAACCATCGGCCGCGGAGTTGAAGTTGTGCCAGAGGATCAGGGTAAAGACCAAGGCAACCAGGCTGAACGCTAGCGCCGTCCAGCGCGCCCTGGCTTTATTTCTGCCCAGAGCGAGCGCCAGGAGGGCCCCTACCAGGGGAAGCGCCGTCAGCGTCGTAATCCAGGGAAAAGGGCTCGTAGCGGGGCTCATATGCGCGCCTTCCATAGCAGCAGGACGGTGAACACAACCAACGCGCCTGCGATGATCTTGAGATACCCCTGAATACGGCCTGCCTGGAGCAATGCTAGGAGCCTACCGCCGCGGGAGACGCCTTGGCACCCTTCGTCAAAGCCTGAGTTCACCACGTGTGTATCGATGAAGTTGTCCAAGTGAGCAAATCCAAAGACGGTTTGGGTCACCGTCTTGACGGCGCCGTTCCAGATCCAGCGGTCAAGCCAGTCCGAGATCCGGGAGACGAGCGTATTGAGACGAATGAAGGTAGCTCCGTAGATAGCATCCACGAAGGCTGCGTGGCCCAGGAAGTTGAAAGCAGCGGGTGCCAGCCGCCCGAAGTTGTCGGGAGCTTCGGTGCCTTCCAAGGGCCGGCGACCGTAAAACCACCAACCTGAACCAAGGCCGAGCAGGACGATCACCGAGGAGGTCAGCATGACGGGTAGGATTCCGCCTTGGGTAAAAGCGCCGAAGTCCAGCTTGAGCGGAGCGTCTTCCAGGAAGGACTGGAACCAGGGCCAGGCGGCTGTTCCGACAAAGCCGAGCAGCCCGGCGAAGATAGACAACAGCAAGAGAGGGACTGTCATGACAGCCGGGCTTTCATGCGGGACGCCCGAGGCATGGTGGTGAGCATCTGCGTGGGCGGAAGAGTGACTGGCGCCGTCAGCGCCCTGATGGGCGACCGGCGCCGCGCGAAGAGTTCCAAAAAAGACGTAGATCACCTGTCGTGACATGTAAAAGGCCGTCAGCAGAGCTCCTGCTGCGCCTAGAAAATACGGCACGTGGGAGATGTTCCAGGTGCTGGCCGCATGCAGGATCTCATCCTTGCTCCAGAAGCCGGAGAAAAGCGGAAAGCCGCACAGGGCGAGCATGCCGACCGCATAGGCGGCAAAGGTCACCGGCATCAATTTGGCCAGGCCGCCCATGCGGCGAATGTCCTGTTCGTCCGAGCAGCCGTGAATGACGGAACCGGCGCCGAGGAAGAGCAGGGATTTGAAGAAGGCGTGCGTAATAAGGTGAAAGATGCCGACCGCGACACCGCCGACGCCCAGGCCCATCATCATGTAGCCGAGCTGGGAGACGGTGGAGTAGGCCAGAATCCGCTTGATATCCCACTGCGCGACGGCGATGGTGGCGGCAAAGA
>JAKART010000318.1 GCA_021819255.1 Acidobacteriota bacterium | reverse complement strand
GAGCTGGGGCTATGCCTACTTCCTGCAGTCCACCGGGCCCGGATCCACCTCGCCCGGCAACGTCGTCACCATCTACTACGCCGACTCCACCCAGACCGGAGAGGATGCTACGCTGGTGAACGCCTTTAACAGCGGCAGCGCCGTCTACCTGTACACCTCTTTTACCGGCGTGGCGGACCCGCAGGGGCCCATCACCGCCCAGGTGACCAGCGTGGGACTGGCCTCACCCCCAGGCCAGCCGCGGCAGTTTTACTACTACACCTATGTTGTCCCCACCAGCCAGTATCTCTTTTACGCCGGCAGCGGGAACGCAGGCTATACGGCCAACTACCAGATCACCCTGGCCACCATGACCACCCAGTCGCCGGTCCCGCAACTCTCCACGGGCTCCAGCGCCGTGGTCACCGGCAGCTCCGTGGCCGCCTGGAACGCCACCTGGCCCATCGCGCAGACACTGAACTCCGGGGCGATGACCATCACCCAGACCAGCCTCAGCGCCGGAGTCGCCACCTATAGCTACGCCGTCATCTCCGGAGCCAGCCCCGCCGCAGGGCAGATGGTCACCATCACCGGCACGCTGAACGCCAACGGTTCGCTCAACGGCGTCAATATGATCATCGGCGCGGTCAGCGGAAGCAACATCGGAACCTTCACCATCCAGGGCTTCTCCGCCGTCACCAACTATCCCGCTCAGCAGGAGCAGGGCCAGGCCACAACTGCCGGAACCGAGTTCTGCTTCGATCCCGGCCTGCTCACCCTGGGCAGCTCCACCTCGCCCATCTATGGCGACGCAACGGGCGGGCAGATCACCGTCACCGGCGTGGGCCAGTACATCAGCCCCGGAACCAAGCAGGGCGTGGTCTTCTTCATCACCCGCAACGGCTACTACACCGCTCCCAGCCCCCCGGTCACCTTCGATATTCCCGACAACACCACTTCGATTCTGGCCGCACAGATTCCCATTGGGCCGCCCAACGTGGTGGCGCGCGGCATCGCCTTTACGGAGTCCGGATCCAACGGCGTGCCTGGAGCCAACTTCTTCACCCTGCCTACGGCGGTGCAGTACATCGTGCAGGGAACGACTTACACCGCCAGCAGCCTGTTCATCCTGGACAACGTCTCCACCACCGCCAGCTTCTCCTTCCCGGACAGTGCGCTGGTACAGGCTGAGGCAATCGATATCTACGCCAACAACCTCTTCAACCTGATCGAGATCGGCAACCCCGGCTGGATCGTTCGCTATGCGGGCCGGAATGCCTACGGCCTGTGTCAGAGCAAGATTCAGAACTTCATCAACCTCAGCTTCGACGGAGGCTACCTGCCGGGCGGCCAGTTGATGCCCCTGGGATGGTCCGCTGCGGACGCCTACGGCAGCCTGTTGGCCTCGCCCGTCTTCGGCAACAGTTACTACATCAGGAACTCCAGCACGGGAACCCTGACCCAGGCCGGCAAGATTCAGCAGTCGGCCTACCGGGACGCGTACCTGCAACCCATCCTGGATCCCAACACGCTCTACAGCGCGCGCGTCACCGCCCGCGCCCCTGCGGGCAACTCCGGCGGAAGCCTGGTGGTCGCGCTGGAGAGCAATGGCGCCATCCTTGGTTCGTTCACCATCCCGCTGGCGCAACTGAGCACCCAGATGCAGACCCTCACCGGCACACTGCTCACCGCGGCCTTCAGCACCGTCCCCTCCGGCCTGACGCTGCAACTCTACGCCGCCAGTCTGGCCCCCGGGGCCGATGTCGAGATCGATCGCATCGAGATCTTTCCCACCAACGCGCCCGTGGATGCCACCAGCGTCTACTTCAGTTATGCCAATGACCCGGAGAGCGTGGACGGCGTAACCGGAGTGGTCGGCTTTACCAGCGAAAATCAGCAGCCGGTCAACGGCGCCGTCATCATGTACGACACCTTCTACGCCCTCAAGCAGGCCAGCATGTACTCCCTGCAGTCCAGCGGCAATCAGGAGCCCGGCGACTGGAACGAACCGGAGGTGGCCCAGCGCGCCGGAGCCTGCGCCATCAACGCCTACGACTTCGGCCCGCAGTGGATCGTGGAGGCCTGCCGCAACGGGCTTTACCTGTTCGAAGGCGGCCAGCCGGGCAGAATCATGGAGGAGATCTTCCCCATCTGGGACGCCCTCAACTGGAGCGCCGCCAGCTCGATCTGGGTCAAGGTGGACGTAACCCACCGCAGACTGTACGTGGGCGTGCCGTTGCCTACGCCGAACTTCTGGCTCCCCAACGCGCCGTCGAATCCCAATCCCACTGCGCCCAACGTGGTTCTGATGTGCAACTACCAGGGATGCGATACGGGCTCCGAGCTGCAGAGCATGATCGGCGTACACACCACGATGTTCGGAACGCTGATGGATACCGACATGCGCCGCAAGTGGTCCATCTGGCAGATTCAGAGCCCCTATGCCAATGCGGTGAGTCGCAATGGAGCCGTCAGCCTGGCTTCCACCGGCGAGATCGCCCTGCTCGACAGCGAGATGCGGTTTTGCAATGGACTTGGAAACTCGAAGATCTACCGCCTGAATACGGAGCTGCAGCCAGGCGAAGTTCCCACCGATGACGGAGCGCCGATCCAGTCGCTTTATACGACCTACGGATGGGTGAACTCGACCAAAGCCGCGCAGATGCCGCTTCTGGGTCTGTTCCGCAAACTATGGAGCTACGTGACGCACCAGGTGGCTGGAGCAGGCACGCTGAACCTGCGCCTTTTACCCAATACGCTGCTGGGGCCTACCGACAGCGGCACAGGGTACTTCCCCTGGACGCTGCCGGGAGGCTTTCCGCTCTCTGAGCCTTGCGTGCAGATTCATGAAGCTCCGTTGAACTTTGCGGCAACACGGACGTTTCTGGAGCTCTCCACCACCGGAAAGATGGAGATCAGCAATGTGGTGCTGACGGGCAAGCGGCATCCCCATAACGTGCTGACGGGGGTGAGGTGATGGCCAATCTGGATGGAGGCGAACTGCTGTCCGAGGTGGAAAGAGTGTGGCCGAAGCTGGGAGTTCTGCTGCGGACCAAGTTTCAGGTTGCGGTGAATTCGGTGGCGCAGGCGGCCGGGGTTGCGGCGGTCGGGCAGGTGAACGCGCCGAATTCGCCGCAAGCCGTGAATGTGGCCGTGGCCGGCGAGATGATGCACGTTTCGATTACGGACAATGCGCCGCTGCAGCGAGGGATACGATACTTCACTGAAGTGGCGAACAGCCCCAGCTTTACAAGGCCGATCGTGATCGACCATGGAGCCAGCCGCACCAGCCATCCGTTTCCACTTCCTACGCTGGACTCCAGCGGCAACGCGCAGAGCTGGTATGTGCGCAGCTACTCGCAGATGCCGGGCAGCCCGCCCAGCGTGCCGGTGGTCTATGGCGGGGATTCTCCCACGGCGGTAAAGATGGCCGGGAGCACGCAGTTGACCTTGCTGCCTTCCACCGGCAGCGGCACGGCCAGCGGCAATGGTCAGCAAGGCGGGTCGGGATTGGGCAGGACGCTGCTGCGGGGTTCACCGCCAGCCGCCAAAAGGACGGTGTGACCTTGATTCGAGATTTTTTACCAGAGGACGTCGAAGGCTTGCGAAAGATGCATGCCCGGCAGGGGATCGACTATGCGTTCCCCGATTTGAGCGACGCCCTGTTCTTTGTGAAGAAGGTGAAGGTGCGGCAAGGAGGGATCGTTGCCGCTGGAGTGCTGAAGTTATGCGCCGAGGCGATGCTGTTTCTGGATCCGGCGGAGCGGCCGCGGGACAAGATGGACGCGCTGCGGCAGTTGCAGACTGCCGTACTCGAAGAGGCCAGGGCGCGCGGGCTGGATGAGATTCATGCAGCCGTTGCGG
>JAKART010000317.1 GCA_021819255.1 Acidobacteriota bacterium | reverse complement strand
AGACGGCTGGCGAAGGCCACCAGTCGCCGGGCCTGATCCCGCGTAAGAGCTCCGCCGGGAGGCGCGGCGAGGGGGTCGTCAGCGTACTGAAGATTGTTTTCAAAGTAGGGGGAGTAAAGATTCACTTTGTGGGCCGCAAAGACTTCAAGCTGATGCTTCATGAATTCCATCGTGGGAAATGGGCCGCGCGAGAGATCGTCGTCCTCGCCACGATACTTCATACTGGGCCAGTCAAGGATCCTGGTCATCCACATGGAGGGTACGCCGTTGCTGTCATCGATGAGCTGCTTGAGGGTCTGCACTCCGTAAAACACTCCGGCTGAGGTTTCACCAATGATGTCCACGGTGTTGCCTCCGCGGGCGCTCTTGCGCGAGAGCAGGATGTACCCTTCATCGCGCATGGCTGGGTCAAAGCTGAGCTGGTTTTCCGAGAGGATCTGTTGCGCCTGGCTCGATGCGGAGCGCAGGAGAGTCACCGTCAGATCCGTGGCTCCGGCCGCGGGGGTGATGACAATGCCGCGCCGACGGAGCGTCTGGCTGAGATCTTCGGCGGCGAACAAGTCCTCGGCATTGCCTCCTGGAACCACCACATTCGCTGCATGGACAGGGACCAGGCCTTGGATCTGGATCTGCTTGGGTTGGGGAGAAAGCATGGGGCCTGCGGTCGTGGAACTCTGGGCCAGGGCCGGTACGGATGGGCTGAGGGCGAAGATCAGCAGCGTTGCCAGTGAGAGACGCAGAAAGTTGGGACGCCTGGCAAGGCGTCCGCGCCGGACCGGTGCGAGAAGCGGCATGAGCGTAATTCCTCCTATAGATCGACCATTGTATGTTGAAATATGGGTAGATTGACTATTTTATGTTGAATCGCGCAAAATTTTGAGCTATTTTTGGGGTGTAAGCGTAATTTTGTCTTTTGTTCTTGGCTTGGCGCCTGCAAAGTTGGAGTCCCTTCTCCTCCTTGGCAAGCCGGCAAGGTAGAGACTCCCAAGGGATCTTCGCCCCGGTGACCCTTTGGAGATAGCGAGATAGGGGAACCAAAAGAGCCGGACGAAGGCCAGGATGAATGCCAGGACGGATGCCAGTATGGATGCCAGGATGGATGAAGAACGGTAAAAATGACCAAGCAGATTACCGCAAGAAGATTGATTACCGATACGGGTGAGTTGGCGTATCCGATTGTGTCCGTGGAAGACGGCAAGATCGTCAGCGTGGAAGAAGGACCGCAGAATCGCTCGACCGAGACGCTGACGGCGGCGTTCTTCGAGATTCATGTCCATGGCGCTCGATCCTATGACTTTATGGTGGCCGATCAGGAGGGGATTGCTGAAGCCGGACGCTTCCTGGCCTGTCATGGAGTAGGACATTACTTTCCCACCACCGTGACCGCTCCGCTGGATCTGACCTTGAAGGCGCTGGAGCGCCTGGCGGATGCGATCGAGCGGCCGCCGGCTCATGCTTCCGGGGCAGCGGTGGCCACGCCCATGGGGATCCATCTGGAAGGGCCATTTGTCTCTCATGCCAAGCGTGGCGTTCATCCCGAGGCGAGCCTGCAGGAGCCGAGCATCGAGTTGTTTGATCGCTTCCAGACCGCGGCGCGAGGGCACATTCGGCTGATCACCCTGGCTCCCGAGCTGCCGCATGCCCTGGAGTTGATCGAGCACGCGACCGCCCAGGGGGTGCGCATCTCCATGGGGCACAGCATGGCTACGGAGGCGCAGACGCTGGCAGGAATTGCTGCGGGCGCCAGGAGTTCGACGCATCTGTTCAATGCGATGCGAGCGCTGGACCATCGCGAACCGGGTATGATCGGCACGCTCCTGGACCGTGATGACATCTATGCCGAAGCGATCTGCGATGGAGTCCATGTGCACCCGGCTGTCATCCGATTGTGGTTAAAGATGAAGGGCGAGGAACGGGCGATCCTGGTGACCGATGGCATTTCAGCCACCGGCGTTCCAGAGGGCGTCTATACCCTGGGCGACCTCAAGGTCGTGGTGAAGGATGGGGTTTGCATGTCCGGCGAAGCGCTTGCCGGCAGTGTTCTCACCATGGATCGCGCCGTGGCCAACCTGCAGCGGTTTACGGGAGCTTCCCTTGGATCCGCGGTGCGGTTGGCTTCGCGTAACCCAGCTCGGCTGATGGGAATGACCCACCTGACTCAGATTGCGCCCGGGGCTCCGGCGAACTTCAACCGCTTTGATGCGAGCGGCTGCCATATGGGGAGCATCATCCATGGGCGGCAGGCAGAGTAGCGAAGCTGGAACCCGAATGGGGATTCAGGAGGGGACTTCCTCAGCGGGTTGGTTCGTTTCTCGGATTTCGTTTCTCGGATCCGTCCTCTCTAACCCCAGCCTGCGGAGGCGCAAGCAAAGGTGCGCGCTCCGCTATGTTCAACCATTTCACTGGAAAGGATTGCGATAAAGATGCAGAGAGCAAAGATCGTGGCCGGCGCTGTTCTTTGGCTGAGCGCCATCTCAGCGTGCGCGCAGAAGACGGAGTTTTGGGTTGGGAATCAGGATGCTTCCGTCGCCTCCTTTCTCGCGCACAGGGACAAGATCGACATCATCTCGCCTACCTGGTACCACTTTGACCAGAACGGCCTGGTAAGCGGCGAACCGCAGGCGGTGATTCTGAAGGCAGCCAAAGAGGCGCACCTAACGATTATTCCTCTCTTCGCGCTTTTCAATCACCAGCAACTTCACATTCTGGTCGGGGATGAAAAAGCTCAGGACGCGCTCATTCAGTCCATGCTTCGAGAGTGCCGGAACCATGGCTACAACGGTGTGAATCTGGATATTGAGGACGTCATGTGGACGGATCGAGATGGCCTCTCCGCGATGGTGAAGAAGATCGCAGACGCACTTCACCAGCAGCATCTCCAGGTACAGATCGATGTAGTTCCCAACGCGCCCGGATACCCAGGAGCTTCCGGGTTCAGCACCTGGATCTTCCAGGAGTGGCGCGGCGCCTATGATCTCAAGGCCTTGGCCCAATCCGTCGATCTAATCTGCCTGATGACCTATGACCAAAGCACCCACTGGACCGTCCCCGGCCCGGTGGATGGGTGGATATGGACCAAGCAAAACATCGATTATGCGCTTCAGTTCGTTCCTCGCCACAAGCTGTCTTTGGGCATCGCCCTCTACGGGTATCACTGGTATACGGGCGATCCCGGATTCAACGGCAAAGAGCACACCCCCAACCCGACGGCAGATTACATCTCCGAGCCGGCGGCCATCCACCTGCGCGATACCTGGGGCGGCAAGACCCAATGGGATGCGGTGGAACATACACCCTGGTTCTACATCGACCGCGATCAGATGCGGGAGTGGGTCTTCTACACCAATCAGCGCGCCTTCATGGATCGATTCAATCTTGCCAAACAGTACGGAATCCAGGGAGTCTGCGCCTGGGATCTGGGGGATGAAGACCCCGCTATCTGGGCTGCGATACCCGCTCAGCGTTGACCCGTTTGCGGCGGTTGACCGGCAGCATCCGGCCAACCGCAGCGCTTTGCGAAGCTACGATGAAAATCTGCGCTGTGATCGGCAGCCCCGGTTGACGGAGGCTCGGTATCCGGCCGATTTCTGCACGCTCGCACGCGGCATGCGGAGGCATGAGATGAGCAGTTTGTGGGGATCTGAAGTCGGGCACAGCCGGGGGAGAATCGTCCGCACGGCGAGCGTGGCGTTGATCTGCATCTGCGCCCTGGTGTGCCAGGCGCAGATCGGCGCGGGGACCACCCTGGAGCCTGCCTCGGCTCCATTGCAGATTCACGGCAAAGAGTTCCTCTTGCGGGGGAAGCCCTTCCAGATCCTCTCTGGCGAGATCGAATACAGTCGTACTC
>JAKART010000316.1 GCA_021819255.1 Acidobacteriota bacterium | reverse complement strand
CCGATCTCCTTGCAGTACCTTGGAGGCCTGCACACGGTCATCCTTGAGCGCTGAGAGGCAGCGCGCAAACACGCTCTCGCCGATCAAGGTTACCGGCATGGCCAGATCCAGCGCCGAGATGGCGGTCCACTTACCGGTGCCCTTCTGTCCGGCCGTGTCCAGAATCTTGTCCAGCAGCGGACTTCCATCTTCGTCTTTCTTGGCGAAGATTGTCTTGGAGATCTCAATCAGGTAGCTATCCAACTCACCCTTGTTCCACTCTCCAAAGACCTGGGCAAGCTCGTCGCCGGTGAGCCCCAGGCCATCCCGGAGCAACTGATAGACCTCGCCGATCAACTGAATATCCCCGTATTCGATGCCGTTATGCACCATCTTGACGTAGTGGCCGGCTCCTTCTTGGCCCACCCAGTCGCAGCACGGCGATCCATCTTCCACCTTGGCCGCGATCGCCTGGAAGATCGGCTTGACGTGCGGCCAGGCCGCGGGATCTCCCCCAGGCATGATCGAAGGGCCAAAACGCGCCCCGTCTTCCCCGCCCGAGACGCCCGTACCGATGAACAAAATGCCTTTGGCCGCAAGTTCCCTGGTCCTGCGATTGGAGTCCGTGAACAGAGAGTTGCCGCCATCGATGATGATGTCGCCCTTTTCCAGGTAGGGAAGAATCTGTTCGATCGTCTGGTCCACAACGCTGCCGGCCTTGACCATGATCATCACCCGGCGCGGCCGCTTCAACAGGCTGCAAAGCTCTTCGATCGAATGGGCGCCCTCAATCTGCGTTCCCTTCGCTTCCTGATTGAGAAAGTCATCGACCTTGCTGACAGTGCGATTAAAGACCGCCACCTTGAAGCCATGGTCGTTCATGTTCAGAACAAGGTTCTGACCCATGACAGCCAGCCCAATCAACCCAATATCACAGTTTCCCTTCGACATGAATCTTCTCCATTTTCGTAATGCGGCAACTCTTCGCCTTTTGGTTCGGCATCACGGCACGATGCCATGATCCGGCTCTTGGTTAGATGTACAAAGTCCCGCTGATGGAGGACAGGTCACCCCGACTGGCCGGCGGTGATTTTCCTCTCCGTCGGAACGCGCACGGCAAAAGGGCAAATCCAGTCGTACCGACCCATTCTTATCATAGATATTCCCCTTGACTCCGGTGACGAGACGCACTGCGCTGCGGAGCAGCTCAGGATCTTATGCCGAGGGAATCCCTCCTCCTGGGCTCCACAGGCAATTGGATCCGGCGTTGCAGGAAGTAAAAAGGCCGGATATTACAATCCTGGCAGGAGCTTCAAGCAACCGCGCTCATCCCCCCGATAGCGGCGGCGAAGGCATACCATGGCATCCGTCCTCCGGACCGTCTTCAACGACCAACCCGGCAACATCCGCGGCAAGGTGGCGGCCATCTATGTTCTGTTGGCCATCTTGAACCTGGGCGCATGGATCTGGGCGGGCGTCGCCTTCCATCGCTTTCCGGTGCTGCTCGGGACGGCGTTCCTGGCTTACAGCTTTGGGCTGCGTCACGCCGTCGACGCCGATCACATCGCCGCCATCGACAACGTCACGCGCAAGCTGATGCAGGAGGGCAAACGTCCCGTCGCCGTAGGCCTCATGTTTTCGCTCGGCCACTCCACCATCGTCGTGCTCGGCTCGCTGGCCATCGCCGCAACCGCTCTGGCGTTCCAACACCATATCAAGAGTCTCCAACAAGTGGGCGGACTGGTGGGAACGCTGGTCTCAACGCTGTTTCTGTTCGCCATCGCAGCCATCAACCTTGTCGTCCTGCGCTCCATCTACCGCACCTTCCGGTCGGTTCGGCGCGGCGAGCCTTACGTCGATGAGGACTTCGATCTGCTGCTGGGCAGCCGCGGTCTGCTGGCTCGTCTCTTCCGGCCACTGTTTCGCATCATCCGCCGTAGCTGGCACATGTATCCGCTCGGCGTCCTCTTTGGCCTGGGCTTTGACACGGCAACGGAGATCGGCCTGCTGGGCATCGCCGCCGCGGAGGCCTCCCAGGGGCTCTCGCTGTGGTCCGTCCTTGTCTTCCCCGCGCTGTTTGCCGCCGGCATGTCGCTGATTGACACCACGGACAACATCCTGATGCTGGGGGCTTACGGCTGGGCCTTTGTGAAGCCCATCCGCAAGCTCTACTACAACCTCACCATCACCTCCGTCTCGGTGGTGGTCGCCCTGGCCGTGGGAGGGGTGGAGGCTCTGGGGCTCATCGGAGAGCAGTTTCACATGGGCGGACCGTTCTGGCGGCTGGTGGAGAGCCTGAACAACAATTTTGGGCTTCTGGGCTACGCCATCATCGCTCTCTTTGCGCTGAGCTGGATCCTCTCCATCGCGATCTACCGCTGGCGGGGCATCGACGAGATGGAGCCGGCCTCAACCCTGCTCACCGTCGCCTCCGAGCCCGAGTAGCGCAGGAACCACCACCTTGGCGGGCTTGCTGCGCAGCAGCGGCGCCTGCCGGCTTACCGCTTCCAGATGAAAAGTCACCGAGCCATCCCGGTCCGGCAACGCGCCGGAGACATAATAGCGATCGGCTGAGATACGGCCCAGCCAGTTCTGTCTTCGCTTCGTTACCGCGAACAAATCGTAGAAGGCGATCCGCCGATCCGGCGTCCAGCGCAAACGCACCTCGACGCTGCCACGCAACTCGTCTCTTTGATGTGCTTCGACGACAAACCCTTGCGGAGCACTCGGCCGGTCGCCGGCGGCGGACGCCCCCAGGTAAATCTCTCCCAGCCTGACGTCGATCGACAAATCTCCCGGACCGGAAGCGCTCAAGCCGGTCAGCAACGTCGCCAGTGTTCTCCCGCGGTACGCGCCTAGTTTGAGCGTCGAACGCGTCCATCCGCCCCCCGCGTGGGTGTGCTCTCCGGTGCCGGACTTCGCTAGCGGCATCCATTCCATGGTCTCAGGAGCATCTTCAAAGATCATGCCGATCTCGAGATTGTGGCGAAGACTCGCCGCACCATGCCATACCAGTTGGAGCGAGGAGACCTCTTCCTCCAGCACGACTCTCATCTTGTACAGCCGCAGCGCAACCCCGCCGCCGGCCGGGATGTGCCCCTGCACACGCAGGCATGAACCTCCATCGAAGGCCAGATCCTGGTCGTACCTGATGGAGAGCGGCGCAACGTAAGGGGCTTTGCGGCCAACGGCTCCGCTTTTCGGCTCCATCCACCACTGCCATGTCGGCAGAACGTCCTGGATGCCCATGTTGAACCAGGGAGTGTCGCTCACCTTCTTGCCGGCCAGGAAAAATGCGTTGCCCGCTCCGGTATTGAAGCGCGAGACAAAGGGCGCCGAACCGATGACAGAGCGCTCCGCGATGAAGTTCGCCACGCCATAGGTGATCGGCAGCCGAATCTGGTCAGTGGAACGCGTGGAGCCCGGGTGGTGCCCCGAATAGCGACGCGTACCGGCCGCCGTCGTTGCATAAACGCGCGCCTGGGCCTCTGTAGGACCATTATCGAGCGCAGGGTTTCCCGATTGCCCACTGAAGAAGTCGCGTTCCAGCGAATAGAACTCCGCCTGCAACGATGAGTGCTGAGCCGCGCCCTGTTCCACCTGGAAGGCGGCCAAAGCATGCAAACCATCATCCCAGCTATAAATTTGCAGCCCACCATAGGCAAAGCCGCCGTTGGGTTGAATCACGGAAGGCGCGGCCAAGCCGAGATAGCCTGGGCCAGGATAGAGTTGAAAGCCGAAAAAGGCCGAAGAGTCCGGTTCAAATCCATGGGCCTTGCAATATTGAGCTACCGCCGCAGGTGAAACAGGCGCTCCGGAGCAGCAGCCATGAGTCATCGAATAGCCACTCCATCCCTGGTCCAGCATGGCGCTG
>JAKART010000315.1 GCA_021819255.1 Acidobacteriota bacterium | reverse complement strand
GCGGCACGCCTGCTCACGCAGCGCGCAGCGCTGTTGAAGGATGCCGGGCGAAGGATCACCCGCGAGTCGGCCATGGCCAAGCTCTTTGCCAGTGAGGTGGCCGTGAAGATCTGCAATGAGGCGGTGCAGTTGTTCGGCGGCTACGGTTTCATCAAAGACTATCCGGCCGAGAAGTTCTATCGTGACGTCAAGCTGTGCACCATCGGAGAGGGAACCAGTGAGATCCAACGCATGGTCATCGCACGCGAAATCCTGAAGGTGCAACCCTCCCGCGGATAAAGCAATCCTTCCTTAGTAGGGGAGTTGGCCCAAACGAGCCTGCTGAGCAATCTCTTACGGGAGATCGCGTGGCTGACGACGCACCCTTTGTGGGGTGTTGCCAGAAAGCTTGCTGCGGAGATCTGCCCAGGCGCCGCCTGCTCGCTCGAAGGCGGGCTGATCCGTTGGTTTCGCCTGAGCTCCTGCATACGCTCGGCGGCAACCCAAGGGCTGGAAGCCGCAGCCATGAGGCTGGGAAAGAAGGGATGTCGTGAACCAAGCCGTCAAGATCGTGGAATGCCCTCGCGATGCCTGGCAGAGTCTGAGGGGGCAGATTCCCACCACGCGCAAAGCCGCTTACCTGCAGCAACTCTTTGAAGCGGGCTTTGAACACATCGATGCGGTCAGCTTCGTCTCCCCCGCGGCCGTCCCGCAGATGGCGGACTCCGAAGAGGTCCTGCAACGGCTGCCTCCATCGCCGGAAGGACTGGAGTTGATCGGGATCGTCGTCAATCTTCGCGGCGCTCAGCGGGCCGCTGCTACCGGAAGGATCAACACCCTGGGCTTCCCTTACTCCATCTCGCCCGGATTTCTTCGCCGCAATCAAAACCAGACCCAGTTGGAGGCGCTCCATGCGCTGGAGGAGATTCGCAGCCATGCCCACGGCGCTGGCTTGGCCCTGGTAGCCTATATCTCCATGGCATTTGGCAATCCTTATGATGATCCCTGGAGCCTGTCCTCACTGACCGATGCCTGCGCCTCCCTGAAGAGCTTCGGCATCGGGCAGGTATCCCTGGCTGATACGGTGGGCATCGCCACCCCCCCGCAGCTTGTGCAGGTGGTCACTGAGGTGGTGGCTCAGCATCCAGACCTGGAGATTGGGGTTCACCTGCATGCGCGCCGGGACCAGGCCGCTGACCTCGTTCAGGCCGCCTTTGCCGGCGGCTGTCGGCGCTTCGACGCCGCCATCGGCGGGCTGGGCGGTTGCCCCTTCGCCCAGGACGAGTTGGTAGGAAACATCCCCACCGAGATTCTTCTTACGGTGCTCCGCGAGCTGGACGCCACCATCCCGCAGATTCAGCCATTGCATGAACTTATCTCCGAGACAGAACGAATTGCCGGCGAGTTCAGCTAGCATTTCCCAGCGGAACAGCAGCCCCCGGACCAGGGAGAAGCAACGTGAGCTACACAACAGTTGAGGTGCAGGAGCAGGAGTGGGTGCGTCGAATTCGGCTGAACCGGCCGGAGCGGCGCAACGCCCTGACTCCCCAGATGCAGACCGAACTGATCGCTGCCCTTGAGGAGGCCGCCGCCGGAGCCTGCCGCGTGGTCGTGTTGGAGGGAGCCGGCGAAGCATTTTGCTCCGGACTGGATCTATCCGCGCTGCAGGCGGCCAAAGACAAGAGCGCCCTGGAACACCGGGAGGACGCGGAACGTGTGTCCCGGCTCTTCCGCACGTTATATGAGCTGCCCAAAGCCACCATCGCCGCGGTGCACGGAGCGGCAATTGCCGGAGGAACCGGCCTGGCCACCATCTGCGACTTCACTCTGGCCGCGCCAGAGGCCAGGTTCGGTTACTCAGAGGTGCGGATTGGATTCGTTCCGGCACTCGTCTCGGCCTACCTGGTCCTGCAGATTGGCGAGAAGCGCGCTCGCGATCTGCTACTCACTGGAAGGCTCTTTGACGCCGCCGAGGGTCATCGCCTCGGGTTGGTCCCCGAGGTCGTCGCTTCCCCGGATCTCGCCGCCCGCGTGCAGGCGCTCGCACAGACGCTCAGCGCCAATAGTCCGGCCGGCGTTCAGGCCACCAAGAAGCTGTTAGCCGCACAGAGCAAGGCCTGGCTGGATGAGGCCATGGCGCTCTCCCTGCAGGCCAACGCAACCGCCCGGGAGACAGCCGACTTCCAGGAGGGCGTGGCTGCGTTCCTGGAAAAGCGAAGGGCGCAGTGGCTTTGAGCCACGCAAGCAGAGGCCGGATGCAGCCCTCCTGGCCCGCTCTGCCGCTGGTCTCCCAACCCATCCTTGCGTTCTTTGCGTCACTTGGCGCCCTCCCAAGGACGCAGCCCGGCATGCGGGACTCACCTCAGCCTTCAAGTTCAACCAGACCCGCGTCCGGTCGAATCGTCGCGCTAGACCATTTTCCCTGAAGGTGTAAGCAAGGGGAACGACTCCTGTGGGCGTTTTCCTCAATGAAGACGCCACTGAACGCCCGCTTCCGTACACCCATCATCAGGGAAAATGGTCTAGAAACCAGCGAAGTCCCGTCCGAGGCGTTATAGCCGGTACGCCTTCTTGGCCAATCCGTAGGCCAGCGCATGGGCCAGTTCCACTGCCTCTTCGTGCTCCAGCCGATGGTCGCGCACCAGCCGGGCCAGAAAGCCACAGTCCACCCGGCGCGCCACATCATGCCGCGCCGGGATCGACAAAAATGCCCGCGTATCGTCATTGAATCCCACAGTGTTATAAAAGCCTGCCGTCTCTGTTACGGACTCCCGGAAGCGCCTCATCCCCTCCGGACTGTCAAAAAACCACCAGGGGGGCCCAAGCTTCAAACACGGATAGTGTCCAGCCAGCGGGGCCAGCTCGCGGCTATAAGTGCTCTCATCCAGCGTAAAAAGAATGATGCTCAGCCCGGGCTCGTTTCCAAAGGCATCCAGAAGCGGACGCAGCGCCTGCACATAGTTGGTCGGAGCAGGAATATCCGCTCCCGTATCTCTCCCGTAATGTTCAAAGATTTTGCGATTATGGTTCCGTACGCTCCCCGGATGGATCTGCATCACCAGCCCATCCTCCAGGCTCATCCGCGCCATCTCGGTCAGCATCTGGGCCCGGAACATCTCCTGTCTGGCGGGATCGGCTCGTCCCTCCAACACCTCGGCAAAGACCCCCTCTGCCTCTGCGGACGATAGATCTGCTGTCTGTGCCGTCGGATGTCCATGATCGGTAGCCGTGCAGCCGAGCGACCGGAATCGCTCCCGGGCGGAGAGTAGCGCCCTCAGGTATCCCTTCCACGTCGAAGTGTCTTCTCCGGTCAGACCACATAGCTCTTTGACGTTGCTTGCAAATCCCTTGAACTCCGGGTCCACCACTGGATCCGGGCGAAACGTGGGCACAATCCTTCCCTTCCATCCTGATCTCAGAATCGCCCTGTGATCCTCCAGCGAGTCCAGGGGGGAGTCGGTCGTCGCCAGTACCTCCATGCCGAAGCGTTCGTAGAGCGCGCGAGGCAAAAACTCCGGCGTCTTCAGTTTTGCGGAGATCGTATCGAAATACTCCTCTGCTGTGCTCTCCGACAGACGCTCCTGCAGCCCAAACAGTTCCTGGAAGCAGTAATCCAGCCAGATGCGCGTCGGCGTTCCTCGAAATAGATAATAATGGCGGGCGAATATCCTCCATACCTTTCTCGGATTCTTGATCTCTGCCTGTCCTATCTCTAAATCCTCCATCGACACACCCTGGCTGTATAGCATGCGGTAGATGTAGTGATCGGGTTGCACAAAGAGTGTCGCGGGGTCTGGAAACGGCTGGTTGCGCGCAAACCATGCTGCCTGCGTATGCCCATGCGGACTCACGATGGGCAAGCTTCGCACATGTTCCTACAGCGTCTT
>JAKART010000314.1 GCA_021819255.1 Acidobacteriota bacterium | reverse complement strand
ATGCGCGAGCGTATGGAGGAGATGACCCGGCAGATGCAAGGGTTTGTGGAGTATGTGCGAACGGAGATGCTGACGCGGATGCAGCAAGAGACTCAGCAGCCGGGGCTTGTGCCGTTGCGCAAGCGGCCCAACAGCAGGTTGCAGGAGCCCCGGCTGGGCCGGCGCGTAGACTAATCTCTGGTACCGGTTGCGAGGGGGCAGCCGGCGAGTCAGCAGCGGTTTTTGTCTGGTTGGGTGCGATGAGGCTTTTCCTTCCGATATTGTTCTGGGTGGCGGCCGTGGGGTCGGTCACCTCTTCCCTCTACTGCCTGATGGTGATGGTGGCGGCGGCGCGGTTTTGGCTGCGCAAGCGCCGAGAGCAGAGCGTCCCGGCTGACTTTTTGCCCGCGGTGAGCATGCTGAAGCCCTTGCACGGAACCGAAGAGGGTATGGAGCGGAACATCGCATCCTTTTTTGAACAGGAGTATCCGGGCGAGTGGGAGCTGCTCTTTTGCGCGCGGCAGCAGAGCGATGAAGGATTGCAGTTGGCGCTGGAGGTGGGCAAGCGATATCCGCAGGTGGCGGCGCGATATGTGACCTGCGGAGAGCCGCCACCACAGTTTCACAATGCCAAGGTGTACTCGCTAGCCACGATGGATGCAGTGGCGAAGTATGATTTGTATGTCACCAGCGATGCAGATGTGCGGGTGGACCGGGACTACCTGCTGCGCATGGTGCAGACGCTGAAGGATCCGCGGATGGGTTTGGCGAGTTGCGTCTATATCGGGACAGCGCACCCGGGGGCGGGGTTCGCCTCCCAACTGGATGCGGTGGGCAAGAGCGTTGAGATGAGCTCCGGCGTGCTGGTGGCGGACCTGCTGGAGGGTACCAAGTTTGCCTTAGGCGCCACGATGGCCGTGCGTAGAAAGAGCTTTCAGGATGTGGGCGGATTCGAGGAACTGGGCCAGTTTTACGCCGATGATTTCGTGATTGGAAGCCGGCTGGCCGCGCGGGGGACTGGGGTGCGAATAGCCACGTATGTCATCCGGCTGATGGTGCAGGACTCGCCCTTTTCTTTGAGCTTCCGCAATCAGCTTCGCTGGATGCAAAGCACGCGGCGCTCCCGGCCCTGGGGACATCTGGGCAGCGGGCTAACCTTTGCCGCGCCCTTCGGCTTGCTGGGCATGGCTTGGGGTTTGCTTAGCGGGCATGTTTGGCTGGGGGTTCTGTGGCTGGCGGCAATGGTGCTCAACCGATGGCTGCAGGCGATGGCCATTCTGGGGGCGCTGGGAGATCCGGATCGGCTTTACAACACTCTTCTTTATCCGCTGCGGGATCTGCTGGGCAGCATCCTCTGGTTGCGGAGCTACGCCGGGGAGAACTTTTACTATCGCGGGAAGATCTATGCTTTGAAGCACGGGGGGCGCGTGGAAGACCGCGGGTAGACCATTTTCCCTGAAGGTGTAAGCAAGGGGAACGACTCCTGTGGGCGTTTTCCCCAATGAAAACGCCACTGAACGCCCGCTTCCGTACACCCATCATCAGGGAAAATGGTCTAGGTCGTCAGTATCTCCTCTTCAAGAGACTGCTTCTCAAAGAGGTCGGTGTAATAGCCGCCGCGGGCGAGGAGTTCTTCATGGGTGCCCAACTCGGCGATGCGGCCTTTGATCAGCACTGCGATGCGGTCCGCATTGCGGGCGGTCGAAAGGCGGTGGGCGATCAGGAGGGTGGTACGGCCCCGCATCAGCGTTTGCAGGCCGGCAAGAATTCGTTCTTCGGTGTAAGTGTCCACACTGGAGAGAGCATCGTCCAGGATCAGGATGGGCGGATTGGCGAGGATGGCGCGGGCGATGGCTGTGCGCTGCTTCTGGCCGCCTGAGAGCGTGATGCCGCGCTCGCCAACGATGGTGCGGAAGCCGCTTGGAGACTCCAAAATCTCGTCGGCGATCTGGGTGATGCGGGCCGCAGCCTCCACCTGTTGCTCCAGGGCCGCCTCCTGGCCGGGCGGCGCCGGAACTCCGAAGGCGATGTTATTGGCGATGCTGGTGGAAAAGAGGAACGTCTCCTGAGGAACGAAGCCGATGGCTGCGCGGAGCATGTGGAGGGGGTACTGGTGCAGGGGGCGTCCGTCCAGCGTAATGGCGTCGCGGAAGGACGGTGACGGATCGTAGAGGCGGGGGATCAGAGAGACCAGCGTTGACTTTCCGCTGCCTGTCGGGCCGACGATGGCCAGTGAGGAGCCGGCTGGTATCTCGAGGGTGATGTCATGCAGAACCTCTGGACCGGTTGGGTAGGCAAAGTGAAGGTGACGGTAGGCGATGTGACCCGCGATGGGCGGCAGGCGGTTCTCTGTAAGACAGTCTCCGTCCCGCGTGGCCGTGCCGGCGCTGCTCCGCGCCAGGGCTGGATCAGCGTAACGGTCGTCGATGCTGGGCTGCTCCGTCATCAACTCATGGATGCGGATGACGGAGGCGGCGCCGCGCTGCACCAGGTTGACCACCCAGCCGATGGCGATCATAGGCCAGGTGAGTTGGACCATGAAGACCATGTAGGTTGTGAATTGACCGACATTGATGCGATGCAGGACAACTTCATGACCGCCGACCAGAAGGCTGACCACCAGCGAGAAGCCGAGCACCAGTTCGAGCGTTGGCCAGAGCATCGCCATCAGGCGGGCCAGCAGCAGGCTGCGGCGGATGTACTCCTGATTGGAGGTCTCGAAGGTGTCAATCTGCGCATCCTCCTGAGCAAAGGCGCGGATCAGGCGCGCCGCGGAGAAGCTCTCCTCAGCTTGTGCGGTGATGTCGGAGAACATGGCCTGGATGCGTTCGAAGCGGGTGTGGATGCGAGCCCCGAAGTATTGCACCAGCACGGAAGCGAAGGGAAGCGGAAGAAAGGCGAACAGGGTGAGCCGCGGCGAAATGCGGAGCATGAAGGGCAGCGCCAGGGCGGTAAAGACGACGGTATTCGCCGAGTACATGATGGCCGGTCCCAGCAACTGCCGAACCGCGCTCAGGTCATTGGTGGTGCGCGCCATGATGTCGCCGGTGCGGTGGCGCTGGAAGAACTCGGCGGGTTGCCGGCAGAGGTGGGAGAAGATGTCATTGCGGAGATCGAACTCGATCTCACGAGAGGCGCCGATGATGATCCGGCGGGTGAGATAGAGAGCGACGGCGGCCAGCCCGGCAATCGAGACAAGGCGAAGGGCGGCGTGTTCCACTCTGGACGCCGAGAGGTTGCGTTGGATGTCATTCATGGCTCCGCCGATGAGCAGCGGAATCATGGCCTTGGAGATGTTGTAGACGATCAGAGCCAGGCCGCCTGCGAGCAGGTTCCGCCAGTAACGGCGAAGATACGGAAACAGCGGCCTCAAGCGGGAGAACATAAAAGGAAAAAGAAAAGGGCGGAGCGTAGAGCGCCAGGAAGAAGGATAAGGCTTCCGGCAAGTCTGCCATTCGAGTGTCGCCGTCTTCTCGACACTCTACGCTTGAATCCCTGCGCTTCGACTATTTGGGGGCCTGCGGATTGGCGGGCTGGGAGGTAGCGGGTTTTGCCGGCGTGGCCGGTTTGACCGCGGGCTGGGCCGGCGCGGAGCGGCGGAAGGGCACCGTGGGCTTGGGCATCTCGTCGCTCTGGCCGATGAGTTGTACATCGAAGACCAGCTCCGCTCTGGCTGGAATGATGGGTGGGCGGCCGGTGTCGCCATAGGCAAGCTGGTAGGGGATGTAGAGACGGCGCTTGCCGCCGATGCGCATGCCCTCAAAGCCAGTGTCCCAGCCCGGAATCACGCGGTGCCGGCCGTAGGGAAAGGTAATGGGTTGGCCGCGGTCCACGGAAGAGTCGAACTTTTTGCCGTCGGCCAGATACCCGGTATAGTGCACGGTGAGGAACTTGCCGCTCTGGGCCACC
>JAKART010000313.1 GCA_021819255.1 Acidobacteriota bacterium | reverse complement strand
ACAGTCGACGGAGAGATATCGCTCCGAGCGACGAATACCATCGAACCAGGGTAGGACCGTCCCCCCAGAGGAAGGAAGCAACAGAAGCATGGCGAACAAGATCGTAGTGCTGGGCAGTTACGTGGCCGATGTAGCCTTTCGCGCCTCCCGGCTGCCGGCCTGGGGAGAGACGCTGCTGGGCAGCGGCTTTGCCCTGGGGCCCGGCGGCAAGGGCTCCAACCAGGCGGTAGCCGCCGCGCGCGCCGGAGCCGCGGTGCAGATGCTCTCGCGGCTGGGCGACGATCCCTTTGGGCATCTGGCCCGCCAGACCTGGGCATCCGCCGGCGTCGATGCCTCTCTGGTCTCGACTGCTTCCACGCCTACCGGGGCCGCGGCCATCCTGATCGATGAGGCGCGTGGTGAGAACGCCATCATCGTGGTTCCGGGGGCCTGCTTCACGCTCTCAGCGCAGGACGTGGAGGCAGCCGGAGAGGAGATCCGCTCGGCTGCCCTGCTGCTCACCCAACTGGAGCTTCCCTTGCCCACCGTAGAGCGCGGGCTGCGCCTGGCGCGGGAGGCCGGCGTGCCAACCATCCTCAATCCAGCTCCGGCGCAACCCCTCAGCGACGCCTTGCTGGAGTTGGTCGATGTGCTGATTCCCAACGAGAGCGAAGCTGCGCTCCTGACCGGCCTTCCCGTGGAGAACCGCGAACAGGCCGAGACAGCCGCGCGAGCCCTGCAGCGGCGCGGAGCCCGCTGCGTCATCGTCACCTTGGGAGCACAGGGGGCTCTGGTCTGCGATGGCAGCGCAGCGGCAGTGCTTGTCGACGCCTTCCACGCCGGAGCCGTGGTGGAGACCACCGGCGCGGGCGACGCCTTCTGCGGAGGCTTTGCCGCGGCTCTTAGCGAAGGAGCCTTCGTGCTGGAGGCGGCCCGGTTCGGCTGCGCGACCGCGGCGATCTCAGTCACCCGTGCGGGCACCGCTCCGTCCATGCCGGCACGGGAGGAGATTGATGCCCTGCTCCACCGGCCCCCAGCTCCCCATCTCTGAAGACCCGTGTAGCGCAGCCGGGCGGGACAGCCGTGGCCTTTCGTGGACCGCCGCCAAGGAGCAGGAGATCAGAGCAGCGTCGTCGATGGCAGGCAGGACGGTCAACGGGCCGTCCCCCTGGCCGTCCCTCGGCTGCAAAAGCCCACGGCAGAACGCGGGCATCGTCGGTGAGAGCATCAACCTCACCGTCGCACACCTGCGCGACACCCGCCCTTCGACGATTCTGTATAAGCTCACCGCGCACCTGCTGTACAGCAAGTGGCGCAACCCCGGCGAAGACCCGCCGCTGCATCTCTTCGGCCAGCTCAGGCGCATCGTCAAGGAGTGGATGGACACCCGCCTCGTCTGCCTCGGCGACACCTACCCGGCACAGATCCTCTATCCCCACCTGGCAGATATGGCCTGCGAACGCATCGCTGCGGCCATCAATGCGGAGTCTGCAGGCCGCGCCTCCATCAAGGCGCTGCTCGATCCCTTCAATCCCGAAGGCTCAACCGCCCACGTCAACTTTGCGACGTCGAAGACCAGCCGCTGGCAGACGGACTCACGCCGCTGCCACATCAACTGGGTCATCCTCGACAGCGACTGGGAGGCCGAGTTCTGCCGCGTGGCAGAGAACCATCCGCGCGTCCGCGCCTACGTCAAGAACCACAATCTTGGCTTCGATGTTCCCTATCGCCACGGCTCTGACAGCCGAATCTACCGGCCTGACTTCATCGTGCTCATCGAAGACGGACACGGCGAGGAGGATTTGCTGCACCTGGTCGTCGAAGTGAAGGGGTACCGCCGCGAGGACGCCAAGGACAAGAAGATCACGATGGAGACCTACTGGATTCCCGGCGTGAACAACGCGGGCAGGTTTGGCCGCTGGGCCTTCGTCGAGTTTACGGAGGTCTTCGCAATGAACTCGGACCTCGCCGCCACGGTGGAAGCTGAGTTCAACCGGATTCTGGAGGGGGCATCCCTTCACCACGCCTGACCACAAAGCTCTCCTTGAGAATCAGCCCACTCACCGCGTCTATGACCAGTCCACCCAGACATGGTGGTTCTCGGTCGTGGACGTCGTACGCGTCCTCACCGAGCCGACCAATGCCACCGCCGCCCGAAAGTATTGGAACAAGCTAAAAGAGCGGCTGAAAACGGAGGGCGGTCAGTTGGTGACAGATTGTCACCAACTGAGGCTGCCCGCCGCCGACGGCAGTGAACTGGTGACAAAATGTCACCAGTTGAAATTGACTGCGGAAGACGGCAAGCAGCGACTCACCGACGTGGCTACCGCCGAAACGCTCCTCCGGCTGGTTCAGTCCGTCCCCAGTCCCAAGGCGGAGCCGATCAAGCTACGGCTGGCCAGGGTCGGCCACGAGCGAATGGAAGAGATCGCCGATCCCGGCCTGTCGCTGGAGCGGACCAGGGAGAGCTGGCGCAAACTCGGCCGCAGCGAAAAATGGATTACCCAGCGCATGACCGGGCAGGAGACGCGCCACAAGCTCACCGACGGCTGGGCCACGCACGAGGTCCAGCAGGGAGCTTGCGGCGGAAGACAGGGCCAAGGCGGGGAGGAAGGCCGCACCCAAACCGGCAGCCGAGGCGAAGAAGACTGCCGCGGCGCAACTCCCGAGCGCCCCCCGGTCCATCGCGGAGCCGACATACGGCTCCGCATCTTCCGTCACAGTCCGTCCCCCCCCGCCCACCCGACGGGGCCGCCATGCGCTTCCATACCTACTTCGGTACCCGCCCGTGAAACGCCCCAACCGCGCAGCTTATGATGTTGAGGATCGGGAAAAAGCGGAATCGGCTGCCGCGAATCCGAACCCCCGTATGTTCTTGAGTGAGAGGCAACGTTGCCCAACATACCACTTGCAGAGAAAAAGACCGTTCTCCAGATACTGGAGAGCTTCAAAGGCACCGGGCCATTGCGTGAGCTGCTGGCGCAGCTCAACTACGATCCCCTGAACGAGCCTGTATCGCGTAAGGAATGGCCGGAGCCAGCTCAGGTTGCGCTTGCCCAGGACCCCCGGCTCTACGGCAGGGCGGCGGGGGAGTTCTATGTCGTCTATGCCCAGCTCGCCGCTGACAAGCTCAAGCTGACGGATGAGCGTGCCGTCATTTCTCAACTCCTCAAGCGGCACCCCTACGCTCTGTTCGTCTTCTCAGACAAGTCGCAAACCAACTTCCACTTCGTTAACGTCAAGTGGGAGAACAGCCAGAATCGTCGCCTCCACCGCCGCATCACGGTCGGCCCGCGGGAGCGGATGCGGACAGCGGCAGAGCGCCTGTCCATGCTGGACGTTCAGACCATCGACCCTGGCCCCCTCGGCATCACAGCACAACACCTCCAGGATCGGCACGACGAGGCCTTCGATGTAGCCAAGGTCTCCAAGTCCTTCTTCGACGAGTACAGGCGCGTCTTCGAGGTCATGCGCGATGCCGTCGAAGGCTTTGGCGCCAGCGACGAGGAGCAGGACCGTCGCCATCTCTTCACCCAGCGGCTCTTCAATCGCCTCATGTTCCTTCGCTTCATACAAAAGAAGGAATGGCTGATCATCGACGGCAGCACGGACTACCTTGCCGCGCTCTGGGCGTCGCACGGCAAACTCAAGCAGGACGGCAAGAACTTCTACGCCGACAGACTCCGGTTCCTATTTGCAGCTCTGAACAATGAGCGCGCCGGGATCGTCCTCCAGGGCGGAGGTGGCGCGGTCGAGGCGACAATCGGCAAGGTGAAATATCTGAACGGTGGACTGTTCGAGGAAACCAACGAAGACAAGGACCCGAAGGTGCGGATTGCGGATGCGCCGTTCAAGCAGATTTTCGACAAGGAAAGCGGACTGTTTGAGGCCTACAACTTCACCATCACGGAGAGCAAGATCG
>JAKART010000312.1 GCA_021819255.1 Acidobacteriota bacterium | reverse complement strand
GTGAAAGATGCCGACCGCGACACCGCCGACGCCCAGGCCCATCATCATATAGCCGAGCTGGGAGACGGTTGAGTAGGCCAGAATCCGCTTGATGTCCCACTGCGCGACGGCGATGGTGGCGGCAAAGAAAGCGGTGATGGCGCCAACCCAGGTAACCACCTGAAGGGCGGCTGAGGTATTCAGCATGCCGTTGATGGCGTGCTGCGCACTCATGAGAGGGTAGACGCGCGCGACCAGAAAGACGCCGGCGGCGACCATGGTGGCGGCGTGGATCAGAGCGCTGACTGGCGTGGGGCCTTCCATGGCGTCGGGCAGCCAGACGTGCAGCGGAACCTGTCCGCTTTTGCCCACGGCTCCGCAGAAGATGAGCAGGGCGATGGCGGTGGCTGCGCAGACTCCCAGGGGCGTGGCCTGGGAGAGCATGTGGGTGATGGCGCTTGGCTCGATGCATCCGCTGCCATTGTTGTAGAAGAGCAGAGTTCCGGTCTGGGAGTAGAGCCAGACCATGCCGAGGAAGAAGGGCAGATCGCCGATGCGGGTGGTGATGAATGCCTTCTTGCAGGCGGCTGCGGCGCTGGGCTTGTGATACCAGAAGCCGATCAGGAGATAGGATGTCAATCCAACGATCTCCCAGCACATGAACAGCAGTAGCAGGCTGTTGGCGATCACCACGCCGAGCATGGCGCCGGCGAAGAGGGCAAGGAAGCAGAAGAACCGAGTAAAGTTCTCGTCGTGCGCCATGTAGCCGACACTGAAGATGAAGATCAGCAGGCCCACGAAGGTGACCATCACCAGCATGACCGCGGTGAGGGGATTCAAGACCCAGCCGAGCGACAGCCATTCGTTGCCAAACTGGAACCAGTGGAAGTTGAAGACCTGAGTGGTGAGTTCGCCGCTGCCGCGCAGGGCGAGCACGTGCGCAAATGCCCAGATTGAGAGAAGCAAGGAGAGGCCCATCGAACCGATGGCGAGAGCGGCTCCGCGTACGCGGCCCTTCCGCGGGGTAAGGGCAATGATCCCCGCCGCAAGCAGGGGTAACGCAGGAATCAGCCAGAGATTTTGCACGATCCAGTTCATTGAGCGCCAGTCAAGAGTTGCAGGTGAGAAAGAGAACCAGGTTTTTTGTCGACAACGCAGGCCGTTGCGGTGTTGGAGAAGTTGCCGGGTCGTACGTTCATGATGTACCGCCTACCCCTTCAGGAAGTTGATCTTGTCGAGATCCGTCGTCCGGAAGTGCCGGTAGGCGGCGACGATGATACTGAGGCCGACGGCGGCTTCTGCCGCGGCGATGCCGATGGAGAAGATGACGAACATCACGCCGGTCAGCATCTCCGGGTGAGGACCGTAGCGCCAGAAGGCGATGAAGTTCAGATTGGCGGCGTTGAGCATGAGTTCGATGCCAATGAGAACCAGAATGGCGTTGCGCCGGGTGAGCGCGCCGGAGAGGCCAAGGGAGAACAGAAGGGCGGAGAGGAGCAGGTAGCCGGAGAGCGGGCTCATCGATCTCCTCCTTTTTCTTCGATGGCGAGGACGCCGGCTCCGACCAGAGCCGCGGTCAGCAGCACGCCGATGATCTCCAGGGGGAGGACAAAGCGCTGCATCAAGGCCACGCCAACCTCCCGAACGGAGGCCTCCGGCTGTGCGCCGGAGAGCGGCTGCGGGGAGACTCCGGTGAAGATCGCCCAGGCCAGCACAGCGAAGACCAGCAGCGCGGTCAGCGCTCCCGAGATTCTGGAGGAGGCCGAGCCATGCGCGACGGTCTCCCCAGTTCTGCTGCGGGTCAGCATGATGGCGAAGACCGCCAAGATGGCTACTGCGCCAACGTAGACCAGCAGTTGCGTCAATCCGACAAACTGAGCTCCCAACTGGAGGTAGAGAGCGGCCAAGCCGACCATGCCCAGGGTGAGCGCGAGAACGCAGTGGACGGCACTTTTGAGATTCATCGCCGCGGCGGCGCCGAGGATCGCGATGGCGGCGAGCAGCAAAAAGGAGAGAGTCATTTCAAGACGTTTCCAGTTCTGCGGAGTTGGTGATGGTGGATGAACATATGGAACCCGATCTCCGAGGGATGAAGAGCACCGCTGATGATCATCACTCGGCTAACTGGCGAAGCGATAGGTGCGTTCCTGAAACCATTTGCTGCGCCTGAGGCTCCGGCTCAACAGGAAACAAGAGAGTAGGAGCAGAAGGCTGATGACGGACCAGCGCGTAAAGCCGGCGGGAAGATAATGCCAGAGCCCGGCGCAAACGATGTTAATCAGGGAGAGCGGCAGCATGAACTTCCAACCGAAGTTCATCAATTGATCCATGCGCAGGCGTGGAAGCGTGCCGCGAATCCAGATGAAGATCATGAGCATGAAGATCAGTTTGGCGAAGAACCAGAACCAGGAGGGAATCCAGGTGAGGAAAGAGAAGGGCGCGGCCCAACCACCCAGGAAGAGGGTGATGGCCATGGCGCTGGTGGCCATCATGCCAAGGTATTCGGCGACAAAGAACAGGGCAAACTTGAAGCCTGAGTATTCGATGAAGTAGCCGGCAATAATCTCCGACTCGCCCTCGGGCAGATCGAAGGGACAACGGTTGGACTCGGCTGTGGCCGCAATCATGAAGAGGATGTAGCCGGTGATGCCCCAGGGGGTGAAAAGATACCAGTGGGGCCAGATGCCGGTGTAACCGGCCTGCATGTTGACGATGGTGACGGTGGAGAGCGAGCCCGCCGCCATAATCGCCACCACTCCGGAGAGAACCATGGGCATCTCGTAGCTGATCATCTGAGCGATGGCGCGCATGGCTCCCAGCAAAGAGTACTTGCTGCGGCTCGACCAGCCGGCCATGAAGACCGCCAGCTCCACCATGCTTCCGATGGCGAAGAAGAAGAGGACGCCCGCATTCAGATCGGCCACCACCATATTCCGGCCTACCGGCACTACCGAGTACACCAGGAAGGAGGCGATCACGATGAGAACAGGCGCCAACAAGTGGACGAGCTGATCCGCGGAGCGAGGAACGATGTCTTCCTTGGTGAGGGACTTGATGCCGTCAGCCGCCGGCTGCAAGATGCCCCACGGGCCGGCGCGGTTGGGACCGTAGCGGTTCTGCATTCTGCCCAGGCCTTTGCGCTCCAGGACGGTGGTGATGGCAAACAAGAGCGGAAACACGACCAGGATAGGGAGCACAGATAGGATGGCGGAGCAGAGCGGCTGCAGGCTGCCGGGCACATACCCCATGATCCAGTGTTTCAGGAGAACGAAGATCTGATCGACCATCTCAGGCATAATTTGGCTACCGTTCGCTACAAAGTCTTTTTTCTTCGATAGGCGTCCAGAGGGTCATTTCGTCTCCTCTTTGCTGGACGCGTTGCCGCCATTCCCGGCGTCCGGGACTGGTCCCGCACCGGAGGCCGGAGCCGGAGCAGGCGCAGCCGAGGCTGAGGGCGACGCCGCTGCGGCTTTGGCGGCAGCGGCGGCAGCGGCTGCCAAAGCGGCCTGTTTCTGCTTTTCTTTTTCTTTTTCTCGATCCTCCGCCAAGGCGGCATCGACGGCTGCGGCTTCGGTGGGATGAATCTTGTGATAGTACTCGTTGGAGCGGGCCAGTTTGTCCTTGGAGAGGAGCAAGCCGCCGAAGCGATCATCCGAGCTCAACTCGAACTCCACGTTCATCTTGATGGCATCGAAGGGGCAGACTTCGACGCAGATCTGGCAGCTCATGCAGACGGAGATGTCGATATCGAATCTTACGGGGTAGAACTGGAGCTTGCCGACAGCGTCAGGCTTCTTGTCCTTGCTCTTTTCGATGAAGATGCACTTGGGCGGACATTCTTTCTCGCAGATGTGGCAGGAGACGCAGCGCAGACCCTTCTCCCAGTCGTCGCCGTCATAGACCAGAAAAGGGAAGTCGCGCGTTCCCTC
>JAKART010000311.1 GCA_021819255.1 Acidobacteriota bacterium | reverse complement strand
GGATCGAAAAAGCCGGGGCTGAGCTGCTCTATTTACCGCCCTACTCCCCCGATCTGAACCCTATCGAGAAGGCCTGGGCAAAGATCAAACAACAACTCCGCGAGGCGAAGGCACGAACCAAAGACGCACTCGATCAAGCCATCACCAACGCCCTGCCTCACATCACTCCAGCCAACGCGCAGGCTTGGTTCAGACTTGCACTCTACGGTCTACAGTAAAACGAAAAATGCTTTAAAAGGAGATGAAGGACGTCTCCCTGAATTTGGAAGGGATGCCCCGGGAGTCTACAAACTTTCATCCCGGGCTCCTGCGCGGCCTGGCAATGTGCGATTGTTTCGCTCAGCAGCGCGGAGATCGATGGCTCTAGCAGGCTCTCCTGAGAAGCGGGTTTGTGAATGCCTTTTCTGAGCAGCATTCCGCGGGTGCGGCGTATCGCGGACGCCGCCGGGCGGCCATTGGCCAACAGATCGCTTCCCACCATCAAAGGCCGAACGAAGAATCCCCGGCGAAACAAAAGCGGGTCGAGATCGAGTCAGGGATGCGGAACCTGGACCCGCCGGCGACACATGGGCGCTGCCCTTTTCTGCTGTTGCCCAGGCTATCGGGAGATTCCCTCCAGCGGCGAGCTGGCGGTTGCGTAGAGCTTCTTGCCCATTCTTCCGGCCAGAAACGCCTCGCGCCCGGCATCCACCGCCTTCTTCATGGCGCTGGCCATCAGCACCGGCAGTCTGGAGGCAGCCATCGCCGTATTCAAAAGCACTCCGTCGAAGCCCATCTCCATGGCCAGCGCGGCATCGCTGGCCGTGCCCAGGCCCGCATCCACAATCAAGGGAACCTCTTGAATGAGCTCCCGCATCATGCGCAGCGTATACGTGTTCGCAATCCCCAGCCCCGTGCCGATCGGCGCACCCAAGGGCATCACGGCGGAGGCCCCGGCATCGATCAGCCGCTTGGCAAACACAATGTCATCGGTGGTGTACGGCAGCACGGTAAAGCCTTCCTTCACCAGCACCCGGGTCGCTTCAACGGTCGCCTGAACATCCGGATAGAGCGTCGCCAAATCACCGATCACTTCAATCTTCACCCAATCGGAGAGCCCCACCTCGCGCCCCAGACGGGCCGTGCGGATCGCCTCCTCGGCAGTGAAGCAGCCGGCGGTGTTGGGCAGCAGAAAATATCTCTTCGGATCGATAAAATCCAGCAGCGATTCTTTGCTGCGATCCAGCTCCACACGCCGCACCGCTACCGTCACCATCTCCGCTCCAGAGGCCTCAATGGCGGCCTTGGTCTCGGCCCCGTCCTTGTACTTCCCGGTTCCAACGATCAGCCGGGAGAGAAATGCTTTGCCTGCAATCTTCAATTCATCCATAACCCAGATTTTATTGCACCGGTCCCCGGCGCCGAGCGAGGGGCAGATGGTAACCAAACCCGATGATCGGCGACTGCGCACGGAGCCCGCTGCCTGTCTTGGGGTCCTCCGCCGGCCTGGCGCCCGTCACAGACCCTCAGCATTGGAGCCGCACCTCTTTTTCTTCTTTCCGCGCAGAAACAACCAGCCAACCTTGTACTCGGCGCTATAGTGTTGGCATGCCGAATCTTCGCTCCCGCCGCTACGCCGGCCTTCTGCTCACCCTGGCCTGCTTCGTCGCAGGCGCCCAGACGCCTGCCAAACCGGCGCCGGCCTCCGTCGCCCCCGCCCAGGCCGTCCTGCGGCGCCTCATGCCCCACCTCGCGCCCCAGTTTCACCTCACGCTCAAGCCGGGCCGGCCTGACGGCTTCCGCATCTTCGGCGCCCCTGGCTCCATCCACGTTGAGGCAGCTACCATCCCAACTCTTCTCTACGGCGTCAACTGGTATCTGAAGTACGTCGCCCACCTGAATGTCTCCACCAACGGGCTGCGGCTCGGCCCGCCCAACCTCATTCTGCCCGCGCCCTCCGCGCCCATTGAAAAGCCTGCTCTGTACAAGATTCGCTACGCGCTCAATGAGAACGCGGACGGCTACGCCGGCCCTTACTGGAGCGATGCCCGCTGGCAGCGTGAGATCGATATCCTCGCTCTCTCCGGCGCCAACGCCATTTTGATCGAGCGCGGCACCGACCTTGTCCTCTACCAGACCTTCCGCGACGCCGGTTACTCCGACCTGGCCATCCGCAAATGGATCACGCAGCCCGCCCACCAGAACTGGCAGCTCATGGGCAACATGTGCTGCTTCGACGAGCCCATCTCTCTCCAACTTTTGCGCAAGCGCGCCGCCTCCGCCCAGCGTCTCATCGCCGGCCTTCGCGCACTCGGCATCACCCCGGTCCTGCCCGGCTACTATGGCATCGTCCCTGCAGACTTCGCCAGGCTCCATCCCGGCGCCCACGTCATCACCCAGGGCGACTGGAACGGCTTTCCCCGTCCCGGTTGGATCGATCCCCGTGACCCCAGTTTCATCTCGCTGGCCGCCAGCTTCTACCGGCGCCAGCGCGACCTCTTCGGCGATACCTCCATCTATGACATGGAGATTCTTCAGGAGGGCGGATCCACCGGGGACGTTCCCCCCGGCGCCGCCGCCAAACGCATCCAGGCCGCGCTGGAAGCGGCCCATCCCGGCGCCCTCTGGTTCATGATGGCCTGGCAGAAAAATCCGCTCCCGGCGGTCATCTCCGCCCTGGACACCTCCCACGTCCTCATCGCCGACATCGAACAGGGCCGCATCGCGCGCAGCAACCGCGACCAGCAGTTCCACGGCGCCGACTGGCTCTTTGGCGGCCTATGGGAGTTCGGCGGCCGCACCACCCTCGGCGCGCCCCTCTACGACTACGCCGTACGCTTCCCGAACATGGCTGCAAAGCCCGGCTCCCACATCGTCGGCACAGCTCTGTTCACCGAAGGCCTGGACACCAATCCCTTCGCCTTCGATCTCTACACCGAGATGGCCTGGCACAAGCATCCCGTCGACCTGAGCGCCTGGACCCAACAGTACGCTCTCCGCCGCTACGGCAGCCCCACGAATAACAGCCAGCCGGATCCCCACGCCCTCCGTGCCTGGCAGATCCTGCTCCACACCGCGTACGGCTACCATGCGGGTGACGGAACCGCCAAAGTCAGCGGCGACGGCGACGCCGCGCAGGACTCCCTCTTCAACGCTCAGCCGGAACTCACCACCACCCACGCCGGCTTCTGGGCCCCCCATGGCGCGCACTACTCGCTCGCGGACCTCCAGCCCGCCCTGACCGAGCTCCTCCAGGTGGCGCCCTCGCTCCGCCACACCGAGACCTACCAGTATGACCTGGTCGACGTTGCCCGCCAGGTGATGGCCAATCAGGCCCGCGTCCGGCTGCCCGAGATCCACGCCGCCTACGTCTCCGGCGACCGCGAGGCCTACGTCGCCCTCACCCGCCACTGGATGCGTGACATGCGTCTCCAGGACAACCTGCTCGCCACCAACCAGTACTTCCTCCTGGGACGCTGGCTCAGCTACATCCCACCCTGGGCTTCATCCCCGGAGGAACTCCGCCGGCTCAACTACGACGACCGCTCGATCCTCACCACCTGGGGCGACAGCAAAGCCTCGGAGTCCAGCCTCCACGAGTACGCCAACCGCGACTACGCGGGCCTGACCTCCACCTACTACGCGGCGCGCTGGCAGCTTTACTTCCACTCCCTTCTGGTGGCCATGGACGCCAACACCACCCCAAAACCAATCGACTGGTATGCCTTTGGAGATGCCTGGAACCATCGCATGACCAGCTTCCCCACCAACCCTGTCGGCAACCCCTACACCGCCGCTACGGCGATTGCCAGCGATCTGGATCTGGCCCCGAGCAATCCTCGTCCCGAAAAACCTCATGCTTCATCTGCAAGCACGATGAGCCACTAACCTTCTTCATTGCCCAGCTTTGGCTTCCACATTCGCAAGAT
>JAKART010000310.1 GCA_021819255.1 Acidobacteriota bacterium | reverse complement strand
CTGCGCAGAGGGACCGAGATGCGGATGCTTGCTGATTTGGCTCAAGGAAGCCGCAGGCCGCGGTTCGGAAGCCTGCGGTACGGGAGCCGTCGGTTGCTGTGCAAGCAGAGCCACGCACCAGGGCAGGGTGAGTGCGAGGGCTGGGAGAAAACGCATATCAAACTCACTTTCATTCTATGGTTCTGCTTGCCGCTTCTTTGTAAAAGAGCCGAAAGGTACAGCCTGAGCTCTGCTTGCGGATGGAAAAATTGTGGCTTTCTTTCGGCTGTGCATCGCCGGCAAGACGCGCGGCCCATGCTCTCGCCAGAGACTGCTTCGTGCTTTGTTCGCAAAGGTTTGACACACCCTGCCGCCGTAGGGGAAGAATCGTGGAATGCTCAGCCCCGCAGCCTTCACAGCCGATGAATACAGATAGATGACAATATGTTCAGATGCATGCGAGCCGCTGCCTGCCGGCCCTCGTGTGGCCACGCGTCAAGCATCTGGTTGACGCGTGGCCTGCGAAAGAAGAGCAATCGCGGCTTCCGTGTGCCTGTTTCCGGGGCCCTGTCAGATCATCACCGCTGGCGTCGCCACGGAATGGCTTTGCGGCGACGAACGCCATGGTTGGCTCCCGCAGGCGCATCCTCCTCAGGCGCATAATCGCGACTCTCCGCCCTCCAGTTGCGGAGCCTGGCCGCCGGCCGGCTGTGACCGCGCGGGTCGGGTGCGCCTCCAGGTGCAAACCAGCGGCGTCCCCGGCGCGCCGGTCGAACTCCACGCGCAGACCAGCGGGGGCGCGGGGTGAAGTGTCATTGTCATTGCCAGTGTTGTCTGGTTCATGATTCCTCCTTGCCTGCCTCGCGCCGGCGCCAGGCCACTCGCGCACGCAGGCGCAAAGGCGCGCAGGCGCAAAGGCCAGGCAGGCGCTCAACGGATCATCGTCAGGGGAGGTGTGGGACGGGTGCTTGCGGACCGCCATCTCACGCGCTCAAATCACAGGTTGCATGCTGTGCAGAGCGGTGAGAGATCGCCGACCGTCAGGCTACCGGCAATCTTCAGAGCTTCTGTCACAGCACAGGAAAGGCTTGGAACTTGGAGGTTCTTGTGCGGCTTCCATGCTCATAGGTGTTGTTCAAACTCCGGCGCGGACAAATCCGCGCTACATCTTTGTACCATATCCCCCTAGGATATACAAGCCAGGACCTGGTGCGTGGAACTGGCGCGCTCCTTGCGCCTCCTTGCACCCACCTCGCGCCTTGTGTCCCGGTTGCCATCTCCTGTCTACTGGTTAAATGAATCAGGAGCTACCCAAGGCATACGATCCCTCGCTGATCGAAGAGAAGTGGTCCAACTTCTGGGTGAAAGAGGGTATCTTTTCCGTGCCCACTCCCTCGGACGCGTCCGGCATACGGCCCTTTGTGCAGTTGCTGCCGCCGCCCAACGTCACTGGACGTCTGCACATGGGCCACATGCTCAACCAGACGGAGATGGACATCCTCACCCGCTGGCATCGCATGACCGGCTCCACGGCCGTCTGGGTTCCCGGCACGGATCACGCCGGCATCGCCACGCAGATGATGGTGGAGCGCCAGCTTGCTGCGGAAGGGAAGTCCCGCACCGACTTCACGCGTCAGGCCTTCACCGATCGCGTCTGGGCCTGGAAGCAGCAGTACGGCTCCGCGATCACGGACCAGATGCGCCGCCTGGGAGCCTCCGTCGACTGGAGCCGCGAGTACTTCACCATGGACGACCGCCTCTCTCAAGCGGTCATAGAGGGCTTTGTCCGCCTCTGGGAGCAGGGGCTCATCTATCGCGGCGCCTACATCGTCAACTGGGACCCGGTCCTCGGCACCGCCGTCTCCGATCTTGAAGTCGAGTCCGAAGAGCGCGCCGGCCATCTCTACCACATTCGCTACCCTCTGGCCGACGGCTCCGGGAGCATCGTCGTGGCCACCACGCGTCCGGAGACCATGCTCGGTGATACGGCGGTAGCTGTAAACCCCGCAGATGAGCGCTACCAGCATCTGGTCGGCAAGACGCTCCGGCTGCCCCTGGCGGGAAGAGAGATTCCCATCCTCGCCGACGACTGGGCGCAGCCCGAGTTCGGCACCGGAGCCGTCAAGGTGACGCCCGCGCACGACCCCAACGACTTCGCCATCGGCCAACGCCACCAGTTGCCCTCGCTCAGCATCATGGACCGGCAGGCGCGGATCGAGCTGGAGGGCTCGCCCTACCACGGCATGGACCGCTTTGAGGCCCGCCGCCGCATCGTCGCTGACCTGGAGGCGGCCGGCCTGCTGGCCGCCGTCAAGGATCACACGCTGACGCTGCCCATCTCGCAGCGCACCGGCGCGGTCATTGAACCGCGTCTCTCCATGCAGTGGTTCCTGGCTGTGCATCAGAGCCCCAAAGACGGCGGCAGCAGCATCGCCGCCAACGCCGTTGCCGCGGTGCGTCAGGGCCACATTCAATTCACCCCGGAGATGTACTCCAAGATCTACTTCGAGTGGATGAACAACATCCATGACTGGTGCATCTCCCGCCAGCTCTGGTGGGGCCATCGCATCCCGGCCTGGCACTGCGCCGCCTGTGGCGAGATCAACGTCGCCCGCTCCGCGCCCACCGCCTGCCGCGGCTGCGGCAGCGCGGAGCTGGTTCAGGAGACCGATGTGCTGGATACCTGGTTCTCCTCCGGCCTGCTTCCCTTCACCGTCTTCCACTGGACGGGAGACTCAGCCGCGGACCGCGCCAATCCCGATCTGGCGGCGTTCTATCCTACTCAGCTTCTGGTTACCGGCTTTGACATTCTGTTCTTCTGGGTGGCGCGCATGATCATGCTCGGCTGCCACTTCATGTTGCAGGTTCCCAATCCGGACGGAAGCCGGCGCGAGCTCCAGGACGCCGTCCCCTTCCGCCAGGTGTACATCCACGCGCTGGTGCGCGATGCGGACCGCCAGAAGATGTCCAAGACCAAGGGCAACGTGATTGATCCCATCGAGATCATCACCCGCTACGGCACGGATGCGGTGCGCTTCACGCTGGCCAGCCAGGCCTCGCCGGGCACGGACATCGCCTTCCAGGAGAGCCGCACGGAGGGCTATCGCGCCTTCGCCAACAAGATCTGGAACGCCGCCCGCTTCCTGCAGATGAACCTGGACCGGGCTCAACAGGCCGGCTACCGCATCTCGCTCAGCGGCCACGACTCCGTCTCTCTGGAGCTGCCGCAGAACACTCCAATCGAAACCCGCTGGATCTTCTCTCGCCTGAGCACCGTGGCGGAGGCCGTGGCCCGCGCGCTCGCCGCCTATCGCTTTGATGAAGCCTCCAGCGCCATCTACCAGTTCTTCTGGGGCGAGTTCTGTGACTGGTACCTGGAGCTGGTCAAGCTGCGGCTGAACTTTGAAGGCCCGCATAACGACCTCACCGCGCTCACCCTCAACGCCCTGGCCGGCGTCTTTGAGGCGGCTCTGCGTCTGCTCTCTCCCTTCATGCCTTTTCTCACCGAAGAGCTCTGGCACGCCCTGTACTCCAGCGTCGGCAGCCCCTCGCCGGCCGTCTCCATCGCGCTCACCCGTTATCCCCAGGCAGAGGACTTCGCCGCCGATGAGGCCGCCGTGCGGGAGATGAACACGCTCCAGGAGCTCATCGTCACCGTGCGCGCTCTGCGCAAAGATATGGCCGCGCCGGAGAAGCAGGCCGTGCCCATCCGTCTGCACGCCGCTGCCGGCGTGGCGGCTCTTGCCCAGGCCAATGCGGAGATGCTCTCGCGTCTGGCCCGTGTCAGCGGCGTGGAGCTCTCCGCCGCTGCGCTCACCGGCGCTGGAACCCGCTCCACGGCAGCCTTTGACGTGGCTGTTCTCCATGAGCGGCAGGTGGACGCGGCCGCGGAGCGCGAACGCCTCACCCGCGAGCTTGCCCGGCTGAACAAAGGTCTG
>JAKART010000309.1 GCA_021819255.1 Acidobacteriota bacterium | reverse complement strand
CCGATCTGCCGCGATCGATCAGAACCAGCAGTTGCACACTCTTGGGGCGGCCCTGATCAAAGAGCGCATCCAGCGCGGCTCGCGTAGTACGCCCGGTGTAGAGAACATCGTCCATCAGGATGATGTCGCGCCCGTTGATATCGAAGCCGATCTCTCCCTTTTCCACCACCGGACGAAGGTCTCGGGTGGAGAGATCGTCGCGGTAGAAGCTGATGTCCAGCACTCCGGTCTGCACCGGGATCTTCTCAATCGTCTCAATCAGTTTGGCGATGCGCTGGGCCAGCGGGACTCCGCGGCGCTTGATGCCGACCAGGCCAAGATTTTCGCTTCCGTTATTGCGCTCCACGATCTCATGCGCCAGCCGCACCAGGGTGCGCTCGATCTCCGAGGCAGACATCAGCCTGCCCTTCTCACGAACCTGCAAAGGAGTGGGGGCCGGCGTGGTTTCAGTGGAAGAAGTTGGTTCGCTTTTCATTGCCCTCATCATAACAGCGAGCCAACCGATTCACACCCCACCATCCGAGCCGCGCAGACTCAGCTTCGCCCGGAGCGCGAGCGCAGATAACCGGCAAACGCCCCGGCCGTGGCCGAGTAGGCCAGGTACAGTAACAGGCAGAGGAAGATGCTGGCCAGCAGGATGCCGGCGCGAAACTCGGGCGCGGCAAGCATCTCGGTAAGCATCTTGGCGGACTGTTGCGACTGCGCTGCGAAGTTCGTGTGCAACTGCTCGAACATCTTGTTGAGCTGGGAGTCGATATCGGAGATCTCGCCGGCCGAGTGCAGCACAAAGCGCTCCAAAACCAGGCCAATCGTATTCAGGGATGCGGTGGCCAGGAAGATCGTCAGCGCGGTCAGCGCGCCCAGCTTCGCCCCAAAGCCGGCCGTGATGTTTGTCTGACGGAAGCGGGAGCTGTAGATGCCCAGCACCACGATAGGCGCGGAGAGAAACCAGCAAAAGGAGAGCAGAGAAATGGGACTAAGAGCGAAGGAGAGCAGAGACAGACCCGCTGAGATCGCTCCCGCCAGTGCAGCGGTCTGGATGGCGCCGCGCCATGCAACCACATGGCCGGAAGCAGCGGGCTTTGCTGAAGACAGAGTGGCCGGGTCGCCGGCGCGCTGCTGCGCTTCCATCTGCTCTTCGATCTGGTCGCGCAACTCCTCGGATAGCCTTACCTGAGGCGCTCCGCAACTCCAACAATAGACAAGATCTCCCTCCTCTTCACGATGGAGCACGGCGTGGCAACGGGAGCAGGTTCGAGCAGTCACTCCTTTGAAGGTACAGCATTTCTGCCGTTCGGGAAGCAGGGAGAGCAGATCGCCGGGCCCTTTGCCCCCCTTGCGGAGTCCGGCGAAGTCAAGCTATTCGCTATCCGATCCGTTCTTGCCGGTGGGCAGGTCGATCGAGACCAGGCCAATCCGTGTTCCGCCATCCCGCTTCTCCACAGTCACCACGCGCATCCGCTGCGGAGAGCCTGCTTGCAGGTCGATCGCCGTCGAGGAGTCCTCACTGGATACGGTGACGCCCGGGTTGGATCCACTGCCGCTCTGGACGCCTGCTCTGATGACGTACGGGCTTTCGTTGCAGGTAAGTCCCTGCGCGGTACGGTGCAGTGAGCCCACGGGGCGGTGGTCGCGGCACTCCACGGGCGCGCCGTAGCGGGCGGCTAGATCCCTGCGGTAAAAGGCGAGCACCTTCCGCGCCGAATCGGCGGTCTGGAATCCGGCTATCTTCGCACCCATGCGAAAGTTGCCAATGCTCATATGGACGTTCGCTTTATCGCTGCCGCCATCCTCATCCTGAACCGGCGTCGCGCCCGGGTACGCGCTGATGCCGATGCTGGCGGCGTCTACGCTGCTGCCCGTATTGACGTTCAGGGAGCCGAAGGGAGTGCCGATGTGGACGTGTTGCGTTCCATCATGATCCCTCTCGGTTACGTGACATCCGGCGAGCAGAAGACCAGCCAAGGGAGCGGCTACGGCCAGGCCGGTCAGGATCATCAGGATGCGATGGGAGCGATTCATCACTGGAGTCCTTCTGCGCATGGCGGAGGTCGTGGGCCGCGGTGTCAACGCATCGGGCGGCCGAACCTCCGCAGCGCGAATGATGGCGGTACGGGAAGTCTATGCACCACAGTACGCCGCCGGCCGGAAAAGGTTCCGCTCGTTCCCGTCCTCCGCTCCGCTTTCGCCCGCCGGGGCAGTGGTCGCATTCTTGCGAGGAGAAATTTCCCGATCGCCGCCGCTCCGGAGTCCTGCCTGGAGGCGCCCGGATTTTCGCCGATCCGCGGCCGCGGGCGTAGCAGCCCCTCCGGCCTTCAAATGCAAGCCATGTCTGCGCTTCCGGGCCGGATCTGGCTGTCCGACGGCTCTCCCACTCTGCCTTCCCGATGGCTGACGGGAACCAGGGCAAGCCGCTTCGCGGAGGGCGAGAATCGGGCGACTGAGGAGGCAACCGAGGCCCGCGCGAGCCACCAGAGTAAACTGAACGAGGTGACTTTTGGACAGGGAACGTGCATCGAAGGCTAGCAGCATGCGCCAAGGAACCTGGGACGCGCATCCAAGGATTCCATGGGGCGGTTTCCTTAAGGCCAAGGGCGGGCAATGGACGGGTTGGCTTCCTGAACCGGCCTCTTTTTCTCCGACAATTTTTCTCCAACAACTTCCTAAAAGCGCGGCGAGACGGGGCGCAACTTTCCTCAGAGGATACGAATGACTGACAAACAGCAGCAAGACGCACTGGATCAACTTTCAATCAACACCCTGCGATTTCTCGCCGTCGATCAGGTCGAGAAGGCCAAATCCGGCCATCCGGGCGCTCCTTTGGGCTGCGCGCCGATTGCCTATCTGCTGTTCCACAAGTTCATGAAGTACAACCCCAGGGATCCGCAGTGGCCTGACCGGGATCGGTTCATCCTCTCCAATGGACACGCCTCCGCGCTGCTGTATGGCGTTCTCCACCTCACCGGCTATCACCTGCCCATGGCTCAGTTGGAGCAGTTCCGGCAGTGGGGCTCGGAGACCCCGGGGCACCCCGAGATGGGCGATACGCCGGGCGTTGAGGTGACCACCGGCCCCCTCGGCCAGGGCTTCGCCATGGCGGTGGGCGAGGCGATCGCCGAAAAGCATCTGGCGGCGATCTACAACCAGGAGAACCACGCTCCGGTGGACCATCACACCTACGTACTCTGCGGCGACGGCGACCTGATGGAGGGGATCTCGCATGAGGCGGCCTCGCTGGCCGGAACTCTTGAGCTGGGCAAGCTCATTGTGCTCTACGACGACAACCTGATCTCGCTCGATGGCCCCACGGAGCTCAGCTTTACCGAGGATGTTACCCGGCGCTTTGAGGGCTACCACTGGCAAGTGCTGGTCGTGCAGGACGGAAATGATCTGGTGGCCATCGAAAAAGCCATTGAGGCGGCCAAGGCGGAGACTCGCAAGCCAACGCTGATCCGCGTGCGCACGGTCATCGGCTACGGCAGCCCCAAAGCTGGAACCAACAAGGTCCACGGCGAAGCTATGGGACCGGAGGCTACCCGCGCCACCAAAAAGAACCTGGGCTTCCCTGAGGACAAGAGCTTTTATGTTCCTGAGGAGGCGGGAAAGAACTGGCTCAAGGCCGTTGAAAGGGGCCACAAAGCCCAGACCGAGTGGCAGGCCAGATTCGATGCTTACAAAAAGGCCTTTCCATCGCTGGGCGCTCAGTTCGAGCGCAGCTTCGCCCGCCGCCTGGAGCCCGGCTGGGAGAAGGCGATTCCCGTCTTCCCGGCCGGCCCCGATGCCAAGCCTGTGGCCACGCGCAACGCCGGCCAGGTCGTCCTCAACGCCCTTGCCAAGGCTGTGCCAGAACTCTTTGGCGGCGCCGCGGACCTCACCTCCTCCACCAAGACCATCTTCAAGGACAGCCCCAGCTTCCAT
>JAKART010000308.1 GCA_021819255.1 Acidobacteriota bacterium | reverse complement strand
GCCTACGGGCTCTTCGTCGAGCATCACCAACAGTTTCAAACTCTGTGGAACGGCGAGTACGGGCGAGTGTATTTTTATCAGTCGGAGATCCCCTATCGACTCCCATCCCAGGCTGCCTGGAGGAGCGCAGCAGACACCAACGGCTGGGCGTCCTATAAAGTTGCGCCAAAGGTACTTCATCACGAGGCATGGGGTTTAGGCATCTATAGCGTCTTTATGACGCCGCATGTGACCCTGACCCGGGCGATCGAAGCTCCTCGCACCGCCGGTGTTCGCTTTCACCATATGCTGACCACGGCGCTGGTGAATCACGGTGCGATCGACCACGTGATCAACAATACCGGCGCGGCGGCCCATCCTGCTCCGAACCGCAACACGCCCACGGTCGCGGAGTATCCTGCATCGCCGTAGTCCGCCAATCTGCACCTCTACAACCTTGCGCGCTCCGGCTGGCGCCGCCAGGGCTGTTTCCCCGCCGTCCGCGCTTCAGCTTCAGGCCGTCACGGCAAGCTTTGTTGCAGATCGTTCCAGCATGCTCAATGGTGGGGGAACCGACGCCGTGCGCGCCATCGGGTAGGAGACTCCTGTGTAGGTTGAGGCTTCACTGCCAGGACAAGAGCAACTCACGTCCTCCCGTCTTTATGGCAATCGGATTTGCGCCATCCCGATGCCGGCTTCCCTCTCCGGCCTCGAACCTCTGCTATCATGGGGTGCGAAGACAGGGAGTGGGTTCGGAGAGCAAGATTTTTTCCGGGTCGGCTCAAAGGCGCCCTGCGAAGATGGGGATGCAAACCAAAAGTCCGTTGAGAGCGAGGAGCGTTTCGGCGTTCTCACCCGCACCGTTGGCTGCCGGATGGCTGCCCCATAGGATCAAGCTTGAGCGTATTGGTCTTCAGTTCTCTTCTGTTTGCGGCGTCGGTGGCCGCCGGCCTGCTGGGAGCCATGACCGGCCTGGGTGGCGGCGTGGTCATCGTTCCAGTCCTGGCTTTGCTCTTCAAAGTTGATATTCGCTATGCCATTGGAGCCTCTCTGGTCTCCGTGATCGCAACCTCGTCGGGAGCGGCGATTGCCTACGTGCGCGAGGGGCTTTCCAATATCCGCGTCGGCATGTTCCTGGAGGTGGCGACGACGCTCGGCGCCGTCGTGGGAGCCTATCTGGCAGCCAAGATCTCCGGCCACTGGATCGCCATCATCTTTGGGATCGTGCTCCTTTACTCGGCTATCTCTTCCTTTCGCAGCAACGTCGATCACCTGGTGCCGATTCAACCGGGCACGCTGGCGAACAAGCTGGAACTGACGGGAAGGTATACCACGGCTGATGGAATCCAGGCATACTCTGCTGAACGCGTTCCCTTCGGATTCGGCCTGATGTTTGGAGCCGGTACGCTCTCCGGGCTGCTGGGCATCGGTTCCGGGGCCGTGAAGGTGCTGGCCATGGATCAGGTGATGAGGCTACCCTTCAAGGTATCCACCACCACCAGCAACTTCATGATTGGAGTTACGGCCGCTGCCAGCGCGGGGATCTATCTCTCTCGCGGATACATTGACCCGACGATCGCTTTGTCGGTGATGCTAGGCGTCTTGTGCGGCTCTCTGCTCGGCACAAGGGTTCTGGTGAGGGCCAGGGTCTCCATGTTGAAGCAGATCTTTGCTGTGGTGGTGGTGGTGCTTGGCATCGAGATGATCTATAGCGGCATTACGGGGAGGATCTGATGCGCAAGCCGAGCGATCATGAACTGGAACTCTCCGTAGCAGGCATGCTCCGCTTCGGTGTCTCGGCAGCGGCCCTTGTGTCCACCCTTGGTGGCTTGCTGTACCTTCGCCAGCCTCACGCCTCCATCACTCGGTTTCAGAGGTTCAATGCGGGTGGTCCGGGGCTGAGAACCATCTCCGGCATCTGGCAAGGCGCGGTTCATCTTGATCCCAGGTCTATCATCCAGTTGGGTCTTGTGCTTTTGATTGCGACTCCCATCGCGCGTGTCGTCTTCTGTGTGATCGGGTTCGCCAGACAGAGAGACCGCTTGTATGTGCTGGTAAGCTCCATTGTTCTGTTGGTCCTACTCTATAGCCTCAGCCACGGCTTCCAATAGCGCCCCCTGGTAGATCGTTGGATGACGGGTCTTAAGGTTGAAGGGTTTGCTCCATGCGAGGCATGCGGAGGAGAAGCTGTCACGCTTGTAACCATCGCGGTTACCCTGGACAGGGGTGATGGCATCAGATCATGCGGAGTCGAGGGTGAACATTGGATTCCGAGTAGGTTGCCATGGAGAACTTTCGCATCAAGGTCTTTCGCACGGTGGCACGGCATCTGAACTTCACGCGGGCCGCTGAAGAACTTCTTCTTACGCAGCCCGCGATCACGCAGCAGATCAAAGCCCTGGAGGAGGAGTTTGGGGTTCCGCTGTTTGACCGAAACGGCGGACGTGTGGTGCTGACTTCAGCCGGAGAGGCGCTTCTCCCGTTCGCGGACCAGATGAGTTCCATCTCAACGGCAGCCTTTGAGGCGGTGACCAGCGCAGCCGGACGCAACGACGGGAATCTCGCGCTAGGGGCTTCGCAGACCATCGGCCAGTATCTCTTGCCCCGGTTTGTGGCACTCTTTTTGCGGGAGTATCCTCGAGTCAACGTCACCGCCATCAGCGGCAATACGGATGAGATGCTGGAAGCGGTAGTGGAGCATCGAATTCAGATCGCGCTGATTGAAGGGCCCGGGATGAGGAAGGATCTGCGTACAGAGCCCTTTATGGAAGACGAGATGGTGCTGGTGGTTCCTGCCGATCACCCCTGGGCCGGGCGACGGATTGAAGCTGCTGAGCTGGAGAGCGCGCCTTTGCTGATGCGAGAGGTTGGATCTGGTTCCCGTCGCGTCGTAGAGAATGCGCTAGCCAAATTGGGGCTCAAAAAGAAGAATCTGAGGGTGGTAATGGATCTTGACTCGACAGAGGGGCTGCTAAGTGCTGTTGAGGCCGGCCTGGGTTTCACCTTTGTCTCGCGCTGGGCAATGCGCAATCAGATGGCCCTGCACACCCTGAGCATCGCGCAGGTTAAGGGGCTGAAGCTGCAGCGAAAGTTCTCGCTTGCCTACCCCGCCGGGCCGGAGCCTCGAGGGAATACTGGCGCCTTCCGCCGCTTCATTCTGGGCTACGCCAAGCAGGTTCCATCCTGAGACTTGCCTGGAATCCTCAAAGGGAGTGCATCAACAAGCCCTTCGCTCAGGGGCGAGCTTCGCTTCCCTGGCTGCGTGTGATACAGTCAGAGGGTTGTCTGGTGGTGAAGCGGAGAGATGGCCGAGTGGCTGAAGGCGCACGCTTGGAAAGCGTGTATACCGCAAGGTATCCAGGGTTCGAATCCCTGTCTCTCCGCCATAATCTCGGGGAAATTCCTCAACATCCATCGTTCGTAGGTTTCAGTGGGTTGCGTTTGTCGGGCCTCTGACAAAGTCTGTGCATCTTCCGCACATCTTACTCTGCATCGATCCTCTGAACCCTCAAAATCCGTGAGCGCTCAACGAACCCCAGGTTCGGTGTGCGGCGAGCTCAGCCATTGTCGTGTCTTGGCGGAGCTTCCACTGGTCAGGGAGCCACAGGTCGAGGTCGTTGTCGGACGCAACAGGCAGGTTGGTGAGCAGTTGCGTGAAGTAAAGCTGCGGGTCGACCGCATGGCGGCGGCAGGTCGAGGTCAGGCTGGGCAAGATGGACGCCGTACGTCCGCCGCAAAGACGAACTTCGATGGCAAGGCCGTTGGAGTCCTGCGATCCGCCCTCGATCCGCTTTGTTTGAACAGATCGCGGCTGGCGGCTGAATCCGCCGTCCGGCTGCGCCGCCACGACCGCAACCTCAACAAAGCCGCCCTCCGCTCTCTCCCGCAGCCTCCGCCGCCAAGCGTAAAACTGCCCAACGCGTATTCCACGCGCCTGGCAAGATCGGA
>JAKART010000307.1 GCA_021819255.1 Acidobacteriota bacterium | reverse complement strand
GCGGAGACACCTTGATTCATGAACGTTACCTGCCGGAGCTTCTCGGCAGGAACCGCAATCACCGGGTGCGATTCATGACGGACCTCCGCGAAGTGGTGCGGATGTCCCAAGCGATCTTCGTCGCGGTTGGGACACCCCAGACGGAGAATGGGGATGCAGACCTGTCCTACGTAGAGGCCGTTGCCTGCGAGATTGCCCGTTCCATTGACGCGTACAAGGTCATCATCGAAAAGAGCACTGTACCGGTCTATACCAATGAATGGATACGGCGGGTCATCGAACGGAACGGGGTGCGGCGCGACGCGTTTGATGTCGTTTCCAATCCGGAGTTCCTGCGCGAAGGCACTGCGGTGGAGGATTTCCTGCATCCGGATCGGATTGTGGTGGGTGCAGACAGCGATCGCGCATTCGCCCTGTTGAACGCCATCTATGCTCCCCTGACCAGCGGCGAGTACTACCAGCGGAAGGAGTCGATCGGTGGCTGCTGTTCGGTTCATCATCCGCCCCCGCTGTTGCTCACTTCGACCAAGAGCGCTGAGATCATCAAGCATGCTTCAAATGCTTTTCTGGCGCTCAAGATCTCCTTTATCAATGCCGTCTCCAACCTTTGCGAGGCTGTAGACGCCAATGTGGAACAGGTCGCTCAAGGCATGGGGATGGACGCTCGTATCGGTCCGAAATTTCTGCGGCCCGGCATCGGCTATGGCGGATCCTGCTTTCCCAAAGACATCGCCGCCTTTCGTTCCGTGGCGGAGCAGATGGGGGTGGATTTCACGCTGCTGAGCGAAGTGGAAAAGATCAACACCCTGCAAAAGAAGAGGTTTCTGAGCAAAGTGCGATCGGCGCTGTGGACGTTGCGCGGCAAGAGACTGGCGGTGCTCGGCTTAGCCTTCAAAGGCGATACGGATGATATCCGCGAGTCGCCGGCGATCGACATGATTGAGATGCTGCTGGCAGAGGGTTGCGTCGTGGTGGCCTATGACCCGGTCGCGACGCGGCGTGCTCAGGCCAAGCTGCCTGCGTCCGGCCAGATGATCTATGCCGATTGCGTTGCAGCGGCTGCCGCTGATGCGGATGCGTTGCTGATTCTTACCGACTGGAAGGAGTTTGCCCAGTTGGATCTCTCCGCCCTGCGCAGCCTGCTGCGCTATCCGATCGTGATCGATGGCCGCAATCTCTATGATCCGCAGCAGATGCTGGACGCTGGTTTCACCTACTTGAGCATCGGCAGGCCGGCCGTGATGCCCATGCGAGACGTGGCCCATGCCTGATCGTGGGTGAAGAGTTCGCCGACATGGGCGATTGCGGGGACGATGGTGGTGGGTTCGAGAAAGGTGGTTTGCAGATGGCAGTTCAAGTGGCTCTGGTGACCGGCGCCGCCGGATTCCTGGGATCCCATTTGTGCGATCGGCTGCTGGAGGAGGGGTATCGTGTCATTGGAGTGGATAATCTTTCCACTGGCAAGCTGGAGAACCTGGCCCATCTGAAGCAAGAGCCTCGGTTTCTGTTTGAGCAGAAAGACATTACGCAGCCTTTCGATGTCGGACCGGTTGATTCGGTCTTCAACTTTGCCTCTCCGGCCAGCCCTCCGGAGTATCTGCGCCTGGGAGTTGAGACCCTGAAGGTGGGCTCGGCGGGAACCTTCCACACCCTGGAGATCGCGGAAAAGTATGGCGCCGGCTACCTCCATGCGTCCACTTCGGAGTGCTACGGCGACCCTCTGGTCCACCCGCAGGTGGAGTCCTATTGGGGCAACGTCAATCCCGTGGGGCCGCGCTCAGTGTATGACGAAGCCAAGCGCTTTTCCGAGGCTGCAGTCAGCGCCTATCACCGCTACTATGGGGTGAACACGCACCTGGTGCGGATCTTCAATACCTATGGGCCGAGGCTGCACCCGGGCGACGGTCGCCTGATCTCGAACTTCATGATGCAGGCACTGCGCGGAGAGCCGCTGACCATCTACGGCGATGGCTCCCAGACCCGCAGCTTATGCTACTGTTCGGATCTCATCGAGGGTATCCTGCGCCTGGCCAGAAGCGACGTCCATGATCCGGTAAACATTGGCAATCCCGAGGAGTGGACTGTGCTGCAGTGTGCCCGGGAGGTGCAGTCGGTGGTGGGGGGGGCGCGTGGAGTTGCCTCCAGCGGGGAACTTGTTTTCAAGGGGCTTCCCCAGGACGATCCTACGCGTCGGCGGCCGGATATTACGCGCGCCCAGAGCCTGCTGGGATGGTCGCCAAAGATCGCCTTGCGCGAAGGGCTCGAGCGCTCGCTGCCCTACTTCCTCGCCTGTCTGGAAGCAGAGAGGACCGCGGCATAGAGCAACCTCGAGAGCCAGTGCGGCGGGGAAAACTCAACCTGTTGCGCGGAGGCACTTCGCTTCCCACGATTCCCTTTCCGCGTTGCTGGGTTGTCTGAAACTGGCTGGCGGCGGCCCTTTCATTTGGGAAAACGCTCAGAATGGCCGAGGAGTGGGATGCGTCTGAGCGGAGATGTCAGGCCCCACGGATGCGCCGGCAAGAGAAGACGGATCACCTCGGGAAGGACTTCCTCCGAGCGGGAGTGAAGGTTTACGGCAAGATGGAGCCGTGCCTGTGGTTGTCCATGTGCAAAGCCGGGAACCAGGTCAAGCTGAACGAGATGACATTGTCAAAGTGCGCGCTGTTGCCGGGGTTTTCCAGGTAGATCGGCGCCTTCCAGCGTTCGGTTTGCATCCACGCGTGGAGCTCAACGTTTTTGCGGAGACGCTTCACGACGTCAAGAGTGTACTGATTCTGCGAAGTTCCGCCGGGAATGAAGTCGTTGGGGGTGCGCTTCTTCAGGTACTCAAGCTGGATCCACTCATCACCGGAGAGATGATAGGTGAGCCACGCCTGTCCGCCCATCGCTTCGCGGCTGATCCAGTCGCCCATGATCATTCCCTTGTTTGTATAGCCCTGCCGCTGGACGACCTCCCAGTAGTTGAGGGATCCATGCACGCAGGCGTTGGTGGAGCAGTCTGTACTGACCCCTTCGACGCGGAAATCCATCCGGGGCAGCCCCGGAATCTGGGAGAGATAGATGCCCGGCCGGTACGCGGCGCGGCGCGGCGCGCTCACGGGAGAGACATCATCGTGCGAGATCGAGTCCGTGTAGAGGGTGACATGGCGGCGCATGAAGGGCACACGCCAGGAGAAGCTGAAATCGCTGAAGCGCGCTCCGGGGTCGTTGACCGAGTACTTCTGTGGTCCGGTGGTATCCGTAATGGAGAACATGCTGATGAAGAAGGTGTGCAGGTTGATGGGCTGATCGCAGGGGTAGATGGTGCCATTGGGCTCCAGACACCCATGGCCGTGGCCGCCCCAGATGACGGTGCGCTGGAAGGCGAACTGGAAGTTAGAGGTGGGGGCGAAGCTGAACATCTCCGAGTGCACCCAAGGCTCGTTGGGGGCGGTGTGCTCTTTGAGCGAGCCCACCAGAAGGTCATAGCGCAGGGGGCCGAGAACGCGCGAGATCCAGGGAATATAGAGGGGCTCGATGCGATTGATACGGAAGGAGTACACATCCTCGGCGTTATTGCTCCAGTTCATGGCGCTGCCATAGGCGGGACCATCCCAGGAGTCGGATTTGCCAATGGAGATCTCATGATTGAGTGCGTGAAAGGAGAGATTGGCCTCCTGCAGGCGGAAGTAGTTCTGGGTGTTGATGAAACCGGCTGGGATCGTCGCCTGATGCAGGTTGTAGCCGGAGTAGGGAATCTCGTCGAGGTTGGAGAGAGTCTCGGCCAGGCCGTCGGGAGCCAGCGGATTGCCTGAAGGAGTGGTGGAGTAGCCCTCTCCAGAGGGCGAGTGCTCGTACTCTCCGCGCACAAAGAGTGAGAACCTGCCGTACTCATTGAGGGTGGCGAAGCCGGTAATGTTGTTGAAGCCCGGCTCATAAGGCCGGCCAAG
>JAKART010000306.1 GCA_021819255.1 Acidobacteriota bacterium | reverse complement strand
CAGGCACGCGGTTCCTGGTGCTCAATGAGGGGCGCGTGGTCTTCGACGGAACAACGCTGGAACTGACCCACACCGGGGATCCCTGGCTGCGGGAGTTCATCCAGTAGCGTCTTCCCCGTCCACCTGCGGCCCTCCGGCTTCGCTGGGAGCACCTCCGCAGTCTCCGTGGGGTTCCTCTCTCAGGGAAACTTCCGCGGGAAGGCCGCCGAACCGGCCGCTGAGACCACCCCAACCCGGTTCAGCCCGAAGCCACACGGCGAGGTAGCACCAGGGAGTGCTCATGGATGGGCCGACGACGCTCCGCCGGCCTCAGAATCCGCATAGCCTTCCCTTCCAGAAGCGGAGCCGCCGGCGCTGGGCAGGTTGAAAATGACCTCACCGGAGCGAGCGTAGTGAAGCTCCTCGCGCGCGGCGTGCTCAATGGCGTCGGGATCGTCCTGGAGATGAGCGATATGCCGGTTCAGACGCTCATTTTCCGTCTGCAACTGCTGCATCTGCTGCTCGAGCGAATTGGCCTCAGCGCGTTTGCGCACATAGGCGGTCACGCCATTGTGGCCAAAGATGACGCCGTAGGCCATCACCACGGCCAGCGTTCCAATGCCGAGCGTCGCCGCGCGCCGCCGCCAGCGATAGGCGCGCTCCCGCGCGGCCGCAGCCAGTTCAGGCAGCCGGACGCTGTGTCTCGTCTTTTGCGGCGCGCTTGCCACGCTTCGCCTCGCAGGATGATCCGATGAACGCTTTCTCTCCGCCACAGATCCTGCCGCTTCCAACCATCGGCTGCCGGCAAGCTTGCCAACCACGGCTTGCATCGTGCGGACCCGAATCTTCTCCTTGATTATCGCCCATCTTCTCCGCAAGCCTGAGATCTCTTCCATCCAGGGAACCTGATTTGCCCACAGGCGGCGGCGCGGCCCGCGGACCGGATTTTGCTGAGAAGCGGCGGCATGGAATCTCTCCGGCTTTGTTATCCTACTGGTAGCTCATGCGCGTCCTCTTCTGCATCTCGACGGCGGCTCTGGTTGCGCTCCTCTGGGCCTCAATCGCAATCGCGCGGCATATCTGGCAGGCGCGAAGAAGCCAGTTCCGCCAGTTGCAAGGCGAAGCAAGGGTAAAGACACAAGGAAGAATCTAGATTCGCCCCCTGCGGCCAGAGAACCACTCATCCGGCCACGCGAGAGTGTGAATCTCGCGACCGAATCAAAACTCGAAAGACGAGGACCAGAAAATTGGAGATCACGATGCCAACCATCACCCTTTGCCACTCCTTGGAAAGAAGCTGAAAGGCGTCTCCGCAGCTCGCTCCGGCCCTTCCGGCTCACAAGTGGCTTGAGACCTCGATACGCCGCGGTCTACCGGCTCCGGCATCGCCCTCCGCGGAAGTTGAACGATCATCCTGCCAACGCGCGCTGGGCGCCCGGCAAAGGGGCGAGGAAGACAACGGCAGGATCTGAATCAGCACCAAAACAGTTTTTGCAAAGCAATTGGGACCGACATGACGACTGCAACATCGGAAGTACGCGAGATCAAAATAGCCCACAGCCCCGACTCTGACGACGCCTTCATGTTTTACGGCCTGGCGACCAACAAGGTTCGGGTGCCGGGTTACAAGTTCACTCATACCCTTACCGACATTGAGACCCTGAATCGCCGCGCCATCGACGATCAGCACTATGATGTTACGGCCATCAGCTTCCACGCCTATCCCTACATTCAGGAAAACTACACCCTCATGGCCTGCGGCGGCTCCGTGGGTGAGAACTATGGGCCGATGATCGTGGCCGCCAGGAACTACACGCTGGCTGAGATGAAGAAACTTAGGATTGCCGTTCCGGGCACGCTGACCACCGCCTACCTGACTCTGAAGCTCTTCGCTCCTGAAGTTGAGACGGCTACGCTCAGCTTTGACAAGATCATTCCCGCGGTGCTCTCGGGGGAGTACGATGCCGGGCTCATCATCCACGAGGGCCAACTCACCTATAGCCGCGACGGCCTCACCAAGATCCTTGATCTGGGCGTTTGGTGGCGCCAGCAGACATCCCTTCCCTTGCCCCTGGGAGGAAACGCCATTCGCCGCTCCCTGGGCCCCAAGGTGCAGTCCGTCACCACCAAAGCCCTGCGTGAAAGTATCCAGCATGCGCTGGACCATCGCGATGCGGCCCTCGAGTACGCCATGCAGTTTGCCCGCGACCTGGACACCTCGCTGGCCAACCGCTTTGTGGGCATGTACGTCAACGAGCGCACCTTAAACTACGGAGACGACGGCCGCGAAGCCATTCGTCGCCTGCTGGATATGGGCTACGAGCGCGGGGTCATACCGCACCGCGCCCATGTGGACTTCGTAGGCTAGGGCTCACCTTAGACCATTTTCCCTGATGGTGGGTGTATGAAAGCGGGCGTTCAGTGGCGTTTTCATTGAGGAAAACGCCCACAGGAGTCGTTCCCCTTGCTTACACCTTCAGGGAAAATGGTCCAGGCCAACGGGTCCGGCCATCGGATCTGGCCAACGGGATCTGGCCAACGGGATCCAAAGGGGTTTCCAGAGGTGCCTTCCAGATCCATCTCATCTCTGCCGCTCCGCGCTTCCACCCTCCGCAGACCGATTGTTCCGATCGGTACGCTGCTTGTTCCGATCGGTACACTGCGCGGGTCAGGTCTCGCTTGTGGCCCTTCCTCTATCTCTTGTTCCTTCTTGTTGCTCCTCCTTGAGCTCCTGCCCCCTCAGGGCGCAACGACAAGGCTTCCCTGGTCGGCTGCGCCCGCCGCAACTTCCGGCTGATGCGGCTCCAGAAAGTTGGCCGGCTCAGAGTGCAATTTAGGAGCCATCCTGCGCTGCAAGGGCCCTCCCCCCTCGATTTGCATTCCGCCCCGGCGATCCCCGAAGATCCGGCCTTCGACAAGCACGGTCGCTCGTTGACCGCCAGTCCGTCAGCTTGGCCAGCTCCAGACAGCGGCCTTGGAAGACCCGCGGCGGAAGCCTCAGGTACGCGGGTAAACATCAATCTATCCAGAACATCCGCTGGTTTGGGATCGATTCGTTTGGACCCCTCCGCGGCTCATCGGCGGTGGCAGAGCCGGCCTCTTGACAATCGTTTTCGCAAGGTGCTAATTTTTGTTGCGCAATCAATTTCGCAAGCCGCGTCGGCCGGTGGGCAAGCCCAGTACGGCGCCATCCACTGGCTCGGCGCCGATTGTCGACAGTGAAAGTTTTCAGGAGGTTTTATGCCATCCAAGCATGCAGTCTACCGTTCACCGCTCCCGCGTGGAGTGACGGCAAGTTCCTTTCAGGCGAGGCGAGGACTCTTGACCCGAACCGTATGGCTCCTTGTCCTAGCGCTTTTGTTTCCCATTCTGTCGCACGCCCAGTTCAATGCCTCCATCCAGGGCAGGGTGTCGGACCCCACCGGCGCGCTGGTTCCAGGAGCAACCGTCACGTTGACCGACAACGCCACCAATCACCAGCAGACCGCGGTGACCTCCTCTGCCGGCATCTACACCTTCAATGCCCTCCCGCCCAATCAGTTCACCCTCACTATCACCGCGCCCGGGTTCCAGAAGAAGACATTGACCCATATTCAGATCCTCCCGGAGCAGGCCAACGCGCTCAACGTTCAGCTTGCGCTGGGGACGACCTCGCAGGCTGTCACCGTCAATGCCTCCCATGCCGGGCGTCTTGACACTGAGACCGCTACCCTCAGCACCACCATCAACAGCAATGAGATTCAACACATGCCCTCATTCAACCGCGACGTCTTCCAGCTCCTGCAACTGACGCCCGGAACCTTTGGCGACGCATCTCAGGCTAGCGGCGGGGGCACCAATAGGCTTCCCGGCACGCAGGGTCCCGAAGGATCCTCCAACGGCGCAGCCGGCATCTTCCAGACCGAGAACGGACCGCAGATCAATATCGTCGGCGGGCAGTATGAGACCAACGG
>JAKART010000305.1 GCA_021819255.1 Acidobacteriota bacterium | reverse complement strand
CCGATCTCGCAGCGTTCCTCCCTGCACCACCGTGGAGATGGGGCGGCCGAGCTGGAAGATGGCCAGGTGGTGATGAAAGGCCTGCTTGTCGCGTTCCGCGATATAGCGGTTATAGACCACGGGGATGCGATCGAAGACCTGTTTGTCGGCTACGGAACGCAGCAACTTCAGATACTCCGCATGAGCCCAGACCAGCGGCTGCGCCGAGCCCGCCCCGCGGCCGAAGTACATCTCTTCGGAGGGCAGATCAGCGCGGTCCCAGATCTGTTCCGGAAGCATGCCGCCAAAGGAGCTGAAGCGCTCGAGGGCGGTGATATAGGAGCGCACATCGTGGCCCGCCGCCAGCTCGTAGTGGGCCCGTTCCCCGGTGAGGATCGGCCATGCCCTGCCCTGACCCCATCCATGAAACGGACCCCCATCCTTGCGCTGTCCGTAGCCGTCGTGGTTGTAGCGCCGCCAGCACGGTCCTTGAGGCGTAACCACCTTCAAGACCGAATCGATGACCTTGAGCGAATCGACAACCAGCGGATCATCCGCCCGGCGGATGCCGTAACGAACCAGCTCCAGAAATCCGGCATCGACGATCTCGCGAGCCTCGAACGCGTACTGCTCCCCCGGAGCGCGGTTTTGGATAAAGATCATGCCGGGAGGGATGTTGGGGTTGTGGAAGGACTCGCCGGCGGCTGGAGGACGGATGCGCATGTAGTGGCGCGGGACGCCGGCAAGAAGCACTCCCTCCGTCGTGGTTGTCCAGCGATCGACGCGAGCCTCGATCCAGTCGGCATACTCCTGCAGAAAGAGGGCGACCTCCCCAGATCCGTGGTGGCGAAGAATGTCTGCGGCACAGACCAGCGACGCGATCACTGCTGCCAGCGTGGAGGGGGAGTAGCCGGCATTTTCCTCCCAGCGCTCCTGCTGCGTGATCGGAGCATAGCGCACCAGGAAGGAAGCAGCCCCCAGTACAAACGGCACCACATCAAACTTGCCTAGACCCTCCATCTTCCATAGCCGCCAGGCAAGAATCATGGGGAAAGCCACCTCATCCAGTTGAATCCCGCACCAATAGGGAATGCCATTGATCCAGAAGTTCTGGGCGAAGCCGCCATTGGGCTGCTGGGTGCAGGCAAGATAAACCAGAGCCTGGCGTGCGGCATCGATCCGTCCGCAGGCCAGCAGAGCCGTAGCCGACTGAACCATGTCCCGCGTCCAGACCAGGTGATATCCCCCCAGATCATCGTCGGACTTGGACGCTCCCCAGGGGATGGAGGCGGAGGCAATGAAGGCTCCCGCATAGGTCTTGTCTTCATGCGTCAGAATCATCGCGTGTGAAGCCCGCATCAGCTTTCCGTTGTCGGTGGAAAACTCCGCCAGCGCCGCCGGCGCAAGGGCGCGATGCCACTCCTCAATGAAGCGTTCCTGGATCTGCGCAAAGGGAATTGAAAGCGAGTGCATCAGGCTGGATAGCGCCGAATGATGTCCGCGGCCCAGGGCAATGGCGATGGTGAACTCGCGATGTTGGGCTACGTCGATCTCGCCCATCATGGCAACGTTTCCGCGCAGCGCCTGGCCAAAGCTCCAGGTCATGCGAAGATGCTCGGACAGATCCGTGTAGCCGTCGCTGCATCCCACATAACCGCAACTGGTGCGCTCAAAGCCGCAGTCGACTCCCATCGCCAGGGAAAACTCATTCTTCCACGCCAGCACGCACCGCTCTCCGGCGATGTCCAGCGAACGCGCCGAATTGTCCTTCCCCCCGACATCCAGATGCGGAGCCACCAGCGCATAGCACTTCAGCCGTGAAAGCACATCCTCATCGCCACTGATCTTCACGTTCATCAGCACCACGGCATGGTGCGGATCGGTGATCAGATCCTTGGTGACGGAGTATCGTCCTTCGGCATCGTGACCCGTCATGCGAAGGGCCAGCGCATTCTCATCCACGTAATGCAGGTTGTACTGCAGATCGCGCTTCTCTTCATGGCAGAAGCTCTCCCCATCGCTGAACAGGAGTTCCATGTCTCGCGTCTGCGGATGATCAATCGTCGGATAATAAATCTCATTGATCGTTCCGTGCGAGACCGTGAACCAGATGCGGGTAGATGCCGAATAAGCCGTGATCACCGCATCCTTTTGGCTAGAGGTCCAGCGGGGAGTGATGCCTGGAGATCCAAATGCAGGACCGTCATCCTGAAGCCAGTTGTAGTTGCAGTTGTAAACGCTCATCCCTCCATTCGACCACAGATTCCGTAACTCACTGTTGGGCTTGAAGTTGTGCAATCGCTCGGAGAGGGATTTCCCCGTCGGCTTCTTCTCGCCTGTCGATTCTTCAGACTCAAGCCCTGGCCCAGCCTGCGCTCCGTCATCTTCATCACTACCCGTTACGCCCTTTTTTTGCTCCGCTGCCTCAAACCTCAACCGACAAGGCGCCGAGCGTCTGTTCGGCACAGCTCGCGAGGACCCGTCGCGGTCTCCCCAACCGGGCTCAATCTCGTCTATCCTCGAGGAGGCGCGCCGCGGAGCGCGGCGCCTGCATCCAAAATGGAAGTGCAAAGCCCTGGCTGCGCATCTTCAAGCGAAACCAAAGAACGATAAAGGAGCAACTCCCGTGGCCTTCGAAACTCCTCCCCTACCCTATGACTATGCCGCTCTCGAACCCACCATCGATGAAGCGACGATGAAGCTCCACCATGACAAGCATCACGTGGCCTATGTCAACAATCTGAACGGCGCCGTGGAGAAACATCCCGAACTGGGCAAAAAAACGCTCGAGGATCTCCTCTCCGATCTGGGCAGCGTGCCGGAAGACGTCCGCACCACGGTGCGCAACAACGCCGGCGGCCATGTGAATCACACCATGTTCTGGCAGATCATGAAGCCCAGCGGTGGCGGCGACCCCGCCGGCGAGCTCGCCGCGCAGATCAACAAGGACTTCGGCAGCTTCGCGGAGTTCAAAAAGAAGTTTGAAGACGCTGCGGCAAAGCAGTTCGGCTCCGGCTGGGGCTTTCTGGTCTACAAGAGCGGCAAACTGGAGATTGTCACCAAACCGAACCAGGACTCTCCCATCTCCGACGGCCTCTACCCGATCCTGGGTAACGACGTCTGGGAGCACGCTTACTATCTGAAGTACAACAACCGCCGCGCCGAGTACCTGGCCGCCTGGTGGAACGTCGTCAACTGGGACGAGGTCAACCAGCGCTTCGCCCATGCCCGCAAGTAGCCAACGCTGCTTCAGCAGCCAAGGGGCCGCCCGCCGGCGGCCCCTTGGCTCTTATTCCCAACACCCGAGGATCGCACAGGCGCGCTCTGCTGGTCTCAGACGCAAACGCCCCATGTTCATGGTGAACACAGGGCGTCCCCGTCGCATAACAGGTGGCCAGGCATTTGCGCTCAATTCTTACATTCTTTTCTGGGCATGCTTGCGCATGGAAAAGAGGCCGGCGAATCCTAAAAGGCCCGTTCCCAGTAACAACAAGGAGCTCGGCTCGGGGGTTTCCGCAGCACTGAAGGCCACTTCCGTTCCTGGCCCAATGCCGTTGAGTAAAACCTCGTAGTCGATGCCACTCATGCCAGAAGTGGAGCTTTGGCCGTTTCCTTGATAGATGTTATAGTCAATCCCACCCGCAGAGTAAAAGAGCCCGTTATTATCAAAAAAAATCGGGGACTGGCCTGGGTAAAACACATTGTCGTACACTATGCAGGTCAGTGTGCCGCATGTTTTCGCATTGCTGCCGGATGGCGGCACGAGCCCGGTGATGTCAACACCATTCCGTTCCCCAGTGATACTGACGATGTCGTATCCTCCAGGATACGCCGAGTTCGGGGTATCAGAGATTGTCATTGTGCCGGAAGCATTCACCCCAGTTCCACTGTAGTTCCAGTCCCACAGAGTGGTATCGTCCGCGCGGGCGATTGCAACAGATAAGAGACCAAACGCC
>JAKART010000304.1 GCA_021819255.1 Acidobacteriota bacterium | reverse complement strand
TGGAGGCGAAGGAGGGGATCAGGCCCCAGCGCAGCAGCGCCAGCTCGCGTTCGCCAGTATCCGTGGCGAGGCGAATGACAGGCTGAAAAGTGCTGGGAGCGATGTTGTAGTCCTCCACCAGCGGATCCGCAAAGACCTTGCCGGCGCGAAAACGCTCCGCGATCTCCTGTTTGTCGGATCTGCGAAAGTAACGGCCACACATACCATCAGGTTAAAGCATTCGCAGCGGGGCGAGGACGCGACGCCGTTGCTCCATGGGATTCTGGCGGGGCAAGCTGGGGGTTTGGGGTGGTCAGGCTCCACGGGGTTCTGGCAGGCTGGCGCGGTGGACGAGCACATCCCCGAGCCGCCTTACCGTGGAAGAGACGGCAGCTCCGGCCGCGTCCCTCCGCAAGGGAACAGACCCAGGCAGCGGCGGAAGTCAATGGGCATGGGCGTGATCCTGCCCGCCGGGCCCGTGATGATGATGGGAGTGACCATCCACCTCCACGGCCTCCGGCGGCGAGCTGCAGCCGTCCAGGGTCTGGCAGGCGGAGACCTCCAACTGGATGGTGGTGTGGTGGATGCCGAAGTGATCCCGGATCTGGTGGTTGATCCGCTCCAGCACCTCCTCACTCTCGGAGAGATGCATCTGCTCCACCTGCACATGGCAGGCCATGGCGTGGCTGTGCGAGGTCAGGCTCCAGATATGCAGGTCATGCACGTTCACCACGCCCTCAATCTGCTGCACGGCGCAACGAAGCTCGGCCAGGTCCACGCTGCGCGGAGTGCCTTCGAGCAGAATCTGGAGCGTCTCGCGCACGATGCTCCAACTGCTGGCCAGGATCATGAGAGCGATGAGCAGGCTCAAGAGCGGATCGATCCATTCGATTCCGGAGAAGCTGATCGCCAGACCGCCGGCGATGACTGCGGCGGTGGAGATGGTATCGCCGAGCATGTGGAGAAAGACGCTGCGAATGTTGACGTCCCCGGAAAACTTCCACAGCATGGCGGCGATGAGTCCATTCATCAGCACGCCGGCTGCGGCCACGGCGGTCATGAAGTGGGGCTGAACGATGACCGGGTGGAAAAATCGGCGCAGAGCCTCGGCGGCGATCCAGAGAGAGAGCGCCATGAGCAGCAGGGCGTTGACAAAGCCGGCCAGCACACCGGCCCGCTGATAGCCGAAGGTTCGCTCGTCCGTGGCGGGCCGCGACTGTAGCCACACGGCGACAAAGCTTAGCGCCAGGGCCAGAGCGTCCGAGGCGTTATGGACCGCCTCCGAGATCAGGGCCAGGGAGTGAGCGCGCAGGCCGAAGAAGAGCGTAGCGGCCACGTAGAGAACCGTGAGCAGGAGCGATCCCTTGAGGATCTGCTGCATCTTCGCCCTGGGGCTGGGGATGGCTGCCATGCTTAACAGTCTAGAGCCACGCGCTCAGCTTCTCCAATGCAGCTCCACGGGCCCGCACAGCGGATGGTCTCCCCCCCCGGTCAGGCGGCGCTGCTTCAAGGCGAAGTACCACTTGGCCGGCAGGTCGGCGTCATCGATCAGCATCAGGCCTGGGTGGAAGCGCAGTCCGAGGGCTTGTTCCACCATCGTCCGCCGGTCCTGAGCAACAAACTTCGCGCCGAAGTAGCGAGCGATGGGGGTCACCAGAGGCAGGTGATAGGCGATATTCCAGGCCGCGATCACATCAATGCGGCAGGAGGTGGGCGTCACGGGAGTCACCGTGGTCAACGAGGCGAACCAGCGCTCGCGCCCCCTGGCGTTGACCGCCCGGATGGTCTCATAGCGGCGGTTGGGCAGCACAAAATCGATCGTGGTGACCGGCTTTCCGAGCAGCTTGTAGGGAGCGCTGTTGGACGATGGCGCGTGAGCGCTCATGCGAAAGCCAGCGTTCCGGCCGCCGTGCTCGCGATCTTCGATGGGCTCGAACCGCTTGGTCTTCTCATGGATGCTGGCCGCGCTGCGCCACCACCAGGCGCGATGCACAAAAGGCCCATGCGCCGGATCCATCAGGCCGATGATGCCGTGATCGACGTTGCAGGGAAGGTCCGCCTGCAGATGCGCGGTGCGGTAGCGAGAAGAGAACTTCGGCAGCTCGGGTATGGGCGGCAGGTTGCGCAAAGCCGCTGACGGCTGAGAGACCGACCCCGGCCCCGACCCCGGCTCCGGCCCCGACTTCGACTCTGGCTTCGACTCTGACTTCGAGTCTGGCTCGCAGCCTGGCTCCCAGTCCGGCTCGCAGTCTGGCTCGTCGTTTGGGCTGGGCATTCTTCCGGCGCCGGCGGAAGGGACGTAGACCCAGGCGTAGCCATCTCTTTCCACCACCGGAAAGGCGTTGGCGTAGATCTTCTGAGGAACCAGGCGATCGAACCTGGTCAGCGAGGGGATCTCCTCGCAGCGTCCGCTGCAGGGCTCAAACCTCCAGCCGTGATACTTGCATTGCACGGTGTCTCCATCGAACCATCCGGCGGAGAGTGGAATGCCGCGATGCGGGCAGAGATCGCGCAGGGCGAACAAGGCTCCATCCTGCTTTCTGCCCAGCAGCATGGGAATGCCCAGCAGCATGGTCAAGGCGGTGCTGCCGGGGCGCAGGCGGCCGGAGCGCAGCGCCGGATACCAATCTCCGAAGACCATCTCCGCGGGCGGGCCGGCGGCAGCGGGCGCGGCAAGGCTCTGCGCCGGGCAATCGTGCTCTGGGCTCAGGATGGGCCTCATCCGTGCGTGCTGTTTCGCCATGGCTCTTTCCCTTTGTGGTCAGTTTAACCGAGTCCGGCGCTCCTGCCGCCTCCCGGACGCATACACTTGTCCCAATGCCTGCCGTGCGTCCATCCCAGCCGCCTGTCCCCCGGGCGATGAGTCAATCTGCCGCTGGGGAGACCTCTCCTGAGCCGCGCCGAACACGGAGCCTGCTTCTGCTGTGGCTGGTCTGGGTGGTGTTTTACGCCAGCTTCACCCTGTTGACCCCGGCGCTGCTGGACGACGCCGACAGCGTACACGCGGAGGTGGCACGGGAGATGCTGCTGCGCCGCGATCCGATCACGCTCTATGCCAACGGCATCCGCTACCTGGAGAAGGCTCCGCTGCTTTACTGGTCCATGGCCGGCGCCATGCGGGTCTTCCAGTGGTGCGGGGCGGGCTCGGCCAAGGCTCTGACGGTGGCGGCGCGGATTCCGCTGTCCCTGACGGTGCTGGCCCTGGCCCTGCTGGCCGAGGCCTTTGCGCGCCGTCTGTTCCGCTCCCGGGACCGGCCAACGGCCGGCCCGTGGGCAGGCCTGTACGCCGGGCTGATACTGCTCTCCAGCTTGGGCGTGTTTCTGTTCACCCGCATCACCATTCCAGACGCCGGCGTCTGTCTGTTTACCACGCTGGCCATGTACTTCTTCTGGCGTACCGAAGAGCTGGCCGCAGCCCCGGGCACCCAGCGTCAGGAGCCCCGGAGTCTGGGCAGGGTTCACCCCGGTTTGAGCTGGATTCGTTACGTCCCGGCCCATCATCCGGAGGGCCGACTGCGGCTCTACTGCGGAGGGTTCGCCGTCGCCTGCGCCCTGAACGTGCTCACCAAGGGGCTGATCGGAGTGGTCTTCCCGGTGGGGACCGTGGTTTTGTATCTTCTGCTGACCCGCGGCGCCGGGGCGGCACTCCGCCGGCTGCGGGAGCTGCATCCATGGTCCAGCCTGGAGCTGTTTCTGCTGATCGCCGCGCCCTGGCACATCCTGGCCGGGCTGGCCAATCCCGGCGAAGGACATCCCGCGCCGTTTCGCTTCCGCTTTGCTTACCACTTTCCGCTCTCGCTGGGCCATTGGATCGTCCCTTTTCCGACGGACGGCAACGTGCGCGGATGGTTTTGGTTCTACTTCATGAATGAGCATGTTCTGCGCTACCTGAACCTGCGCGTTCCGCACGACTATGACACCTCGCCGCTGTGGCTGTTCTGGGGGCTTTGCCTGATCTGGCTGATGCCTTGGTCA
>JAKART010000303.1 GCA_021819255.1 Acidobacteriota bacterium | reverse complement strand
CTTTGCTTCCCGGCAGGCAGGCATTCCGGGAACTGTGAAGCTGGAGAAGACGCTCATAAACATCCCGGCGCCGCATTCCGCCGACAGATGGGATTCTTCGTCTGGCGGCCGTTCACTTCGCGTTAGTGGGTGCTGCGTCCTGAAGGCTCTGCTCTTCGATCCTCCGGCGCAGCGCCAGCAGAAGCTTTTGCGTTCCTGTGTGCTTGTGACGCCAAGGCTGTTGATCGGCCCAGAGAACGTCTGAGGTTTTTGGATCAACCACCTGCATCAGGGTTGAGGTGCGCGTGGTGATGGAAGGGCCATCCGGGATTGAGCCGTAGGTGTAGGCGTTGCTCTTGGAGTTGTACAGGGAGACAAACCCGGAGCCGCTTCGTTGCCGGTGTGACTCGGTGAGGGCGAAGACCAGAAGCACGTCGGCGTGTTCTTTCGAGTCCACAATCTGATAACGCCCCCAGTTTTTGAGCTGGGTATAGGCTTTATCCGCTATGCCTGGATCGTTCGTCTGGTTCTGGATATAGATCGTCGTCGCCTGCATGACCATGGCGGGCAGCGGGGCGTGCTGTATCGGCTGCTTGTTCCTGCCCAGGGCCAGGGCCGGCAGGGCAGAGAGGAGGAGCATGGCTGGAAGAAGAGCACTGAGGTGCGGGCGAAGGACCGACCGAACTCGCCCTGGTTGCTGTGGCCACGGGCACGCTTTGCTGTTTCTCATCGCTCTTCCTCCTGTCGTGAGGGTTATCGTCAGTTCGTGAAAAAGGATGAGTTGAGGGCTTGGGGTTCCTCGGCTTGGCCGTGTGATCGGCTGCCCTCCGGTTCGTTCACGGAGGGGGAGTTTGCCGGATAACGCAGACGCGGGAGATGCCGGTCGTCGGGGCGGGAAGCACTCGCGGTCGGCGCCGCTCAGAGCTTGATGCGGGAGACGATCTCGCCAGAGGACTTGCGCGGCACACCAGCCAGTTCCGCAAACTCTGGCCATTTCGCAACCGCACTCCGGACTCTCGCCAGAATCTCTGGAGCATGTTTGAGCCGGTGTTGCTTGCCCAGGGCTTGCAACTCCACGGTGCCGGGATCTTTGCCTTCGCCCATCACGAGCATGCTCTGCTCGCCGCCGGGACCGTAGGAAAATACCAGGTCGTAGCCCGGCGCCAGAACCCATTTGTTCTGCGCATCGAGCAGGAAGGAGAAGTTCTTTGCATGGTCGTCACGGTTATGTGCCAGGACGTTGAAGCAAGCCAGCGCATAGGCCTTTTCGGTTTCTTGAATGTCTCTGGTGAGAGCCGTTGTGACGCGCAAAAGCATGTCATAGTCGAGGCTGGGAGTGCGATGGTCTGAGTGGATCAAACCACTCAGGCTGTGCATGTGGATGCGGGCGTCCCGGTCGCGGTCAAAGCGCCTGGTGCCAAAGTATCTGCCTTTCCTGGTGCGGAACAGATGCGTTTCCGGCATCTCCACGCCGGCTTCTGTTGCCATCAGGCTGTAGGCGTACTCGATCGCACCGATCTCTCGCGCGTCCTGCGAGGATGGAAACTTGATCATCCAATGGGCATAGCCGGGTCGCAATGGCTGATGACTGTGGAAGATGCTGGCTTTGTCTTGACTGACCTGGGCAACGATCTTTGGCCGGGCGCCGGAGGAGGAGCCATTGAGGCGCAGCAACTCCTCGAAGACTTCTTCATCCTCTCCCCGCAGAACGGTTGCTGATTCTTCTGCTAGTCTGTCGAGCGCCAGCAGCGTCTGGCCGGAGTCGTGTGTACCCAGTTCAGGTTCATAGCTGAGCGCTCCCATGCCATGCGATCCAACGTAGGCCAGCCGATCGAGCGGATTCAGTTGGCCGCGACGGATTCCGTGACGCTCTACCGTTCTGTCCAGCAGCAAGCGACCCCATCCGTCCGGGAGACTGTCATTGAACACCCCGAACAGGCCGTCAAAGATCGTCGTGTCCGGAGGGAAGACTCCCGGCTTGAGCGGGAGTTTGAATGGAGAGATCTCGATGCCCGCGGCGAGGAACGCGGGATCGTACTCGAACAGGATCTTCCGGTGATGGAACGCCAGCCGTCCTACCTTTTGGCGCTGGCCGCGCGCGTCCAGATAGATGGCCAGCAGTTCCGTAGGGCTATAGACCATGGTTACGTCCTCGCCTTCCAGTCGCTCGCCGACGCGTCCTGGGAGCCTCCAGCAGGGCATCGAGCGACGGGGGGAGTTGGGGCGAGTGGCTCTCCGCGGCCAGGCTGTCAAAATCTTCGAGGCAGCCCAGCACCATCGCCAGGCTGAGCATGGAGTCAAACGAGATCAACCCTTCACGCTCAAACCTCTTCAGCGAACCCAAGGCCACGCCCGATCGCCTGGCCAGGTCACGCTGGGGCAGATTCATTGCCAGACGCCTTGCCTTGAATCGGCCGGCAACCCCGAGGCGGACCTCTTCGGTTGTTTTCAAAATAAAAGTCACTATGATGACCTTTATCTAGAATTTTAGCATATAAAAGTTATTATAAGGCTATTATTTGTAAGTCTGGACAGAGCCTTGATGGTATGTCTGCCTGCTGTTGCAGGCCTCCCGGAGATGCGGAGGGTGGCCTGGTAATGGCTGATGGCGGAAGGTCGCGAGCATAGGTGCAGAGCGAAGAAGCTACTCCGAGCGCACGGGGTGCGTGCTTTGCGGACTCCCTGCGGATCGTCTTGCCCTGCCGGGAGAGCGGAAGCCAGGGTCTTCCGGTTGATGTATGATGATTGATGCGTGATGCTGCATCGGGAGGGCTGATGATGCGCACGACGATCGCGATCGACGATGATGTGCTTGCGGCAGCCAGAGAGCTGGCGAGGATTGAACGCAAAAGTGTCGGTGAGGTCGTATCCACGCTGGCGCGGCGTGCGCTCCGTCCTGACCAGACCAGCCGCAAGACTCGAAATGGCGTACCCTTATTGCCCCTCCATCCGAACTCCCCGCCTGTCACCTCGGAGCTGGTGCATCAGTTGCGCGAGGATTGGTTTTGATCCGTTTTCTGCTGGATGTGAATGTGTTGATTGCGTTGATGGATCCTGCGCATGTTCAGCACGACAAGGCGCACGAATGGTTTCACCGGCTCGGCAAGAGGGCCTGGGCAACCTGTCCTCTTACGGAAAACGGCGTGCTGCGGATTGTGGGGCACGCTCGGTATCCCAGCTCTCCGGGGACGCCGGCGGCGGTCGCGGAGCTGATGGCGGCCTTTGTGGCGCATCCGGGGCATGAGTTCTGGCCGGACGCCATAACGCTGTTGGATCGTCAGTGGGTTGATACGGCGCGTCTGCTCGACTCCGCACAGGTAACCGATAGCTATCTGCTTGCGTTGGCTGCCTCGCGCGGCGGGAAGCTAGCCACCTTCGATCGGCAGCTTGTCGCCGATGCGGTGATGAATGGGCAGCAAAGCCTGCATCTCATCGAGTGAGCTTTGCGGCCACTGGGGACGTTTTGCCGGAGGCTCAAGCATTGCTTTCGGCGTGACACGGTGACGCGGGCGAGGTCCCGGTTCCAGGTCGGATTCCGAGCACAATGCTCGCTTTTGAAGCATCGAAGCTGTTCCTGACCGCCAAGATCGAATTGCTGGATCTGTTTCTTCGTGAGATCGGAATGGAAGTTGCGATACCGCAGGCTGTCGAAGCGGAGTGTTGCGGCGGCAAAAAAGGACTCTCGATACTCTGCTGCTGCAAAAGGTGGTGGGCGAGTCGAGGATCACGGTAAGGAACGTGAGAAACAGAAAGCTGGTGCTGAAGCCGGAGCAGGATTTCAGCATGAGGCACGGGGAGTCGGAGGCTATGGCCCCTGCCTTGCAGGAAAGGACCTGACTGGTAGGCATCGACGACGAGCGCCGCATCCAGGCTTGCAAGCTGACGGGAGTCCCCTTCCCCATGTCCCATCGCAATTCTGCTGCGCAGCCCGCAGAGGGGACTGATCGACAAAGACGATGCGTTGGCTCGTCTCTCCTCCCG